>CBIHMD010000128.1:0-7021 GCA_966210655.1 uncultured Thalassospira sp. | reverse complement strand
ATCAAACATCGACGACGGGTTGATCGTTTCCGGCAATACTTTGGTGAATTCGGACTCGAGGCCAAAAAGGTTTGGCACTGCAAGATCCTCGCTGTTGGTGCGGGATCGTGCCGTTGTGTTGGCCAATGCAGCACTGTCCTGCATGTCAACAACCACTGTCAGAATATCGCCAACCTGATTGGCGCGCTGATCCTTGAAGAACGAGCGTGCGCCGGATCGCCATAGCGAGTTGGGGTTGCTTTCCGCGACTTGCGGGGCAGGCATGGGCAAGCTGACCGGGCGATAGGCTTCGGACTGGGTTGGGTTATCAATGGCCGACAGTTTTGGTGCCTCGCCAACTTCGGAAAGGCGTTTCATCGCATTGCAGCCTGAAAGCAGCGCTGTTGCGCCAACCAGACTGGTTACGAGCACCAAGCGACGCATGGAAATCTGAAAATGATTACCGGGCATTTATTCCTCCTGGGATTCCTGCCGGTATATACGCAATCCTCATGCCAGATTGCCGGGGCCAGAAGGGCAAAGCTTGCCGGGTATGCAAGTCTTTGAGTTTGATTGGGAAATGCCAGAAATTGCCTGGTTACTGCGACATTGCGGGCAGGGCACGGACGTCATTCTCGGCAACAACTTCCACCTGAATGGTTTTGTTGCTGGTCATGTTCATGACACGAATGACCGATCCTTTCGTGCCGTCCTCCAGCGCCTTGCCACGTGCCGTCAGCGACATATTTTCCGTCACCAGCCGGATTGTGACCAGTGCCCCGCGTCTGACAAGGATCGGGTTGGAAAAATCGCGAAACATCAAGGGTTCGTCGGGCTTGACCGGGCGTAACGCCTCTTTGCCGACGATATCGTCGATATCACTGATGGTGCCGGCCGGAAGGCGTTCTGTACGGATATTTCTGTATTCAACCTGATCGGGACGAATAACAGCACCGCGCCGGATCGGCTCGATCACGACAGGAACCTGGGCCAGGGGGAAATATCTGCCGCTCATGCGGTAGGTGCGGCGCTGGGCGGTTTGTGAACCGGTTGTGACGTTGGCAATGAACCGGTTTGTTCGCTGGTTTACATCCAGTCCGGTAATCTCGACTGCGGCCGGAACGTCCACGGGCAGATGAATCTGAAATGTTTCGCCCGACAGGTCGACATTGAAGGGTGGCTTTATGCCATGATCGACAAGGGCACCTTTTATGGTTTCGGCAATTTCGTCTATCGAGATTGTCTGGCTGGCGCGCGTGATCACAATCTGGTCGGCTGCGGTACGCGGGCGCCATTGCACTTTGTGCCGTTGGGCAATGCCATAAAGCCAGCGATAATCAAGAACGGTTTGCCGGCCGGGTTGCGGAGAATGAGCGACAGGAATATCGCTTTGTTCAAGGTCGATGCCGCTGAAAATATCCCCCAAGGTAACGTACTGCCCCTCAACGATTGCGTCCGGTCGCAACAGGATATTGGCTTCCAGCTCCCGCGAGCCGGACGATGATTGTGCAAACGGCTGTGCCGGATTACTCAGCAAGGCCGGAAGCAGCAGGGCAATGAAAAGGAGTATTTTCTGTATTTTCATGCGTCAACTATAGCACGGAACTGTGTAAATCACGTAAATGCAGTTTGCGCGGGCAACCGCTTTTTTGGCTGCCCGCGCAATTACTTCCGAACATATCTGTTAACTTAAAACAGAACGGAATTAACGCAGGTTGCTGACCGCGCTCATCATTTCGTCAGTGGTCGAGATCGACTTGGAGTTCATCTCGTAAGCGCGCTGCGCCTTGATCAGGTTGGTAATTTCCTGAACCACGTTGACGTTTGAGGATTCCAGATAACCCTGTTGAAGGGTGCCAAAGCCAACCCCGCCCGGAACACCTGTCGCGGCATCGCCCGAAGCCTCGGTTTCAAGGAACAGGTTGTCGCCCAGGGCATCGAGACCTGCCGGATTGATAAATGTGGCAAGCTGGATCTGGCCAAGGTTCTGAAGGGCAACCTGACCATCAATTTCAGCGAAAACCTCGCCCGAAGTGTTGATGGTGATCGATGTTGCGTTATCGGGCACGGTAATGCCCGGTTGTACGGCAAAACCGTCTTTGGTGACCAGTTGGCCATCGGCGTCAAGTTTCAGTGTGCCGTCGCGGGTATATGCCGTGTCGCCGCTTGGCATATCAATCTGCAGGTAACCGCGTCCCTGAATCGCGACATCAAGTTCGTTTTCGGTCAATGTCAGGGTGCCTTGGCCCATATAGCGACCAATCGCTGCGGTTTTTACGCCAAGGCCAACCTGTACACCGACAGGAACAATAGTCCCGGTATCCGATGACGGGGATCCGGCGCGGCGCAAATCTTGATACAGCAGGTCCTGAAATTCTGCGCGCTGGCGTTTATAGCCGGTGGTGGTCATGTTGGCGATGTTGTGAGAGGTCACATCCACGTTGGTGGATTGTGCCTGCATGCCAAGAGCTCCAATATCAAGTGACCGCATCTTCTGTCTCCTGGGTCTGCGCCACGGGCGCATTTGAATTCATTATTGCAGGGCGGGGCGCCCGGTTAATCAAGCGCGAACATCGCCCAGCTTGCTGATCATGTTGCGTTGACGTTCGTTCTCGCTTTCGAGTGATCGCGTTACCGATTGATAGGTGCGCAACACATCAATCATCTGTGTCATCGTACTGATCGGATTGACGTTGGATTTTTCCAGTGCGCCCTGAACAACACCGGGGTTGTTAACCGGCTGGGCGCCATCGGGATCGTTCGGGTTTTCTTTAACCACGCTGTAAAGCGAGCTTCCGGCAGCATTCATTGCCTGGACATTGTCAAATGTGACGACTTGCAGTTTTCCAACCTGTCCGATGTCGGTTGTAACGGTGCCGTCACCCTTGATTTCGATCTGATTGTCGGCTTCGTTAAAAAAGATCGGCTGGCCGGCATCGCTTAAAACTGGATAGCCTTCGTTTGTGATCAACTGACCACCGGGATCGAGGCTGAAATTACCGTTCCGGGTATATTGGGTTCCGTTCGGGGTCTGAACCGCAAAAAACATGTCGGGCTGGCTCAGCGCCACATCAAGCGGACGCTCGGTATGTTCAATGTTGCCTACGCGCGTATCGCGAAACTGCGCGATGTCCTGAACAAGCGATATTTCACGCTCGCCCCGGAATGGCGCATCCTTGTTCTTCGCAACCCAATCGGTGAACATCATCTTTTCTTCCTTGTACCCGGTCGTGTTCATGTTCGCCAGGTTCTGGGAGATGTTGTTCATCATGCTGCGGAGCGTCTTTTGGCGCGACAAAGCGATGTAGGTAACGTTTTCCATAATTCTGCTTTCCCAAATCGGGTCGGTGATCTGGACAGGCTAATTGCGAAAGGCGTGCCAAATGTGCTAAGATCATGAAATTAATTGATAAAATACCGGTCGGCATTTGTTGCCCTGTTATGAGAATAGGCTCCTTGGCAGAACTTGCCGTGCAATAAGGCGGGTTTGGTTTCCGGAAGGGGTGGCAACCCTGCGCCCATATATTAGATTGATGACTATCCCTGCTATTCTGTCTGATGCAGGAAACGGAATTTTAACGTCGAGGCGTTATGCCTCATCATTCCGGCATAGTGTTTGCTGGTCTGGGTAACGGGTGTGAATACGGGATAGTGCGGACCGATGGGTGATGATGTCGACGAAATAGAAATGGATGGTGGCGGTCGCAGTAAAAAGCTGCTCGTTGTTGTTGTCCTGCTTGTGCTGTTGCTTTTGGGGGGGGCTGCGGCTGCGTATTTCACCGGGCTCTTGCAGCCGGTGATTGACATGCTGACCGGAGGTGGCGGCGCGCAGACCGAAGAAGTGGTTTCCGAGAGCGCAATCGAGGAAGCACCGGGGGTTCCGGAAAATGTCGGGTTTGTCGATCTTCCTGAAATTCTGGTGAACCTCAATGCCGGTGGCGGCAAGCAAAGTTATCTTAAAATACGGGTCAGTCTGGAAGTTGCCGATCAGACGATGTTGCCCCAGATCGAACAGATGATGCCGCGTATTGTCGACAACTTTCAGGTTTATCTTCGCGAATTGCGCCCTGAAGATCTTGCCGGGTCCGAAGGGATGTTCCGCCTGCGCGAAGAATTGCTGATCCGGGTTAGTGCCGCAGCCAAACCGGCAAAAATTAACGACGTTCTGTTTAAGGAAATGCTGGTACAATAGGGTGCCGGCGACAATGCCAGAGCTACCATCAAGAAGGTAACGGGCCAAAGAGCCAGGGACAAATCGCCGATGGCAGATGAAGATGATGATGACGCACTCGCCGCTGAATGGGAAGCCATGGCCGGCGGTGACGAGGATGGAGATGACGGCGGCGAGGACATGGCCGCCGAATGGGAATCCATGCTCGGTGACGAAGATGGCGGTGGCGAGGACGAAGATGTCGGACCCGGATCCGCCCGTGTTCTGAACCAGGACGAAATTGACAGTCTGCTGGGATTTGATGACGGGTCGGGTGCGGGTGATCAATCCGGCATTCAGGCGATCATCAACTCGTCGATGGTGGCGTATGAACGTCTGCCGATGCTCGAAGTTGTTTTCGACCGGCTGGTGCGCATGATGTCTACCTCGCTGCGTAACTTCACATCGGACAACGTCGAGGTGTCGCTCGATAACATTCTGTCGTTGCGTTTCGGGGACTATCTGAACTCGATCCCGTTGCCAGCGATGCTGGGCGTTTTCAAGGCCGAAGAATGGGATAACTATGGGCTGCTGACGGTTGATTCAGCGCTGATTTATTCTATTGTGGACGTGCTGCTTGGCGGACGTCGCGGTACAGCGGCAATGCGTATTGAAGGTCGCCCCTATACCACGATTGAACGCAACCTTGTCGAACGCATGATCCATGTGGTTCTTGGGGATCTGTCTGCGGCATTTGATCCGCTGAGCCCGGTGACATTCCGGTTCGAGCGTCTTGAGACCAACCCGCGATTTGCAACCATTGCCCGTCATGCCAACGCCGCCATCGTGGCGAAGCTGCGCATTGATATGGAAGACCGTGGTGGTCGACTGGAACTTCTGATCCCATATGCAACATTGGAGCCGGTTCGTGAACTGCTGCTTCAGATGTTCATGGGGGAAAAGTTCGGTCGTGACTCGATCTGGGAAAACCACCTGGCGAACGAGTTGTGGCAAACCCACGTCAACCTTCTTGCTGTGCTTGACGAACAGATCATGTCGCTTGGTGACGTGATTAATCTGGAAGTTGGTAATCGTTTGGTTCTTAATACCAGTCCGACCTCGCCTGTCGAGGTCCGGTGCGGGGATGTGCCCCTGTTCAAGGGGATGATGGGGCGCAAGGGGGACAGGATCGCGATTCAGGTGCGTGACCGGGCGCGGCATAATGAGGAAGACAGTTGATGGACTATGCCATCTATCTTGATCTGGTGATGATTGTATTGCTTGTTGCGACGATCATCTATGCCATGATCCTCAGCCGTCGTCTGGCGGCGTTCCGCCGTAACCGCGAAGAAATGCAGAATTTTTTGACGGCTTTCAATGCTGCTAACGAACGTGCCGAAGTATCGATCCGCGCATTAAAGGAAATGGCAGAGCAATCCGGCGAAAAACTGCGCGAGGATATCGAAAAGGCCAATGCGCTGAACGAGGATCTGTCCTTTATGGTCGATCGTGGTGAAAGCATTGCCAATCGACTGGAAAAGGCCGCAAGTGATGCCAATGCGACCCGACGCGGTGGCGGCGGGGCAAAGTTTGCCGGGACAGGGAATTCTGCCGGTAATGAACACAATGAAACGGCTGATGACCGCCAGGGTATCGAAACAAGGGCCGAAGAACTTGCTGCCCGTCTGATGCGCGATGTTGAACGCGGCACAGGATCGGCGGCATCGTCACCGGCCGAACCGGCAGGCGACAGGTATGGTTCAGGCGGGCGTTCGGGGGGGGCGACCGTACCGGGAACTTCTCCTGATCCTTACGAGCAGGATGAGGACGCTGGCCGATCAGAGGCCGAACGTGAACTTCTCGCCGCTCTGCGTTCTGTTCGGTAAGGCACCTTCGGTGCTGTGATCAGATAAAATCGGTATGTTTGCTGAAAAACAGGACCGGCGTCTTTTTTCGACAAATTTGGTGCCTACCTGTTAGTATATGATTTGAAACTCAACATGGACGCGAAAGCGTTCCGTCTACCGGGTGAATGAATGTCTGCTGTGCGTATCCTGCCGTTGGTGGTCGTGGTTGGTTTTGTCGTCTTAACGGTCAAAATCGTCGGGCTGTTTTCGGACGAACCGAAAGGCAATGATGCCGTTGATGCCTCTGGTGTCAGCGTGGTGCAGATTGCGCGCGCCCAGGCTCAGGAACAACCGGCCGACCCGGCAACCCCGGAGGGGACGGCCGGGCCCGGACTGGATGACCCATTGGGGATGATGGAAGGTGACGGAGCTGCCGGTCTGCCGGATGATGCGGGGGATACGCCGCCGATGCTGGGCGGTGATCCGACCCTGTTTACCCAGGAAGAGATTGATCTTTTGCAGAACCTTTCGGTACGTCGTTCCGAACTTGATCGCAAGGAACAGCGCCTTGATGAGCGCGAAAGTCTTCTGGCGGCAGCCGAAGCCCGGATTGACGCCAAGATCGAGGAAATGAAGTCGCTGAAAACGGCAATCGAAGGTCTGGTCGAAACCAAGGAAGAGCAGGAAAACGAACGGATCACCAAGCTGATCAGCGTTTATGAAAAAATGAAGCCAAAGGACGCGGCACGGATCTGGAACGATCTTGATATGGATATTCTGTTGCAGGTTGCGCTTGGCATGCGAGAGGCAAATACTGCTGCTGTCCTGGCTGAAATGACAGCAGATCGCGCCCGTGCCCTGACGACAGAACTGGCCTACAAGCAGGATATTAACATGTTGCCGCTTCAATAACGCAGGAGGCAGGCAAGCCTTGCAGAAATTCGGTCTGTATAAAGGGCTGCCAGTCGGCTGATTATTCAAGCATCATCAACATGATGGCTGTTATTAGGGAATTGTGAAAAGCCTTGATTAACCATTGTTAAAT
>CBIHMD010000127.1:0-7036 GCA_966210655.1 uncultured Thalassospira sp. | reverse complement strand
GTCATACGCTGGAAACCAAGAAAGTCGGTGCACTGTTTTTTGCAGGACAGATTAATGGCACGACCGGTTATGAAGAAGCTGCCGGGCAGGGACTTGTTGCCGGTGTCAATGCGGCCCTTGTTGCGGGTAGCACAGCCGAGGCAGTTGATCGCGAATTTGTTCTTGATCGAGCTGACGCCTATATTGGTGTGATGATCGACGATCTGGTGACGTTGGGCACACGAGAACCCTATCGCATGTTTACCTCTCGTGCCGAATATCGCCTGATGTTGCGCGCCGACAATGCGGACCAGCGTCTGACCGATCGCGGTCTTGAAATTGGTTGTGTTGCCTCGCATCGACAGCAGGTTTGGGGCGATAAAAAGCAGGAACTTGAAACGGCCAAGCGAACGGTTTCCGATCTCACCGAAACCCCGAATGGCTTGGCCAAACACGGCATCCGGATCAATCAGGATGGTGTGCGCCGTTCTGCCTATGACCTTCTGGCATATCCGGATATTGATTTCGATATTTTGACCGACGTCTGGCCACAGCTTGCCGATATCACCCCGGCGATCCGGGAGCAGGTATCGATTGACGCGCAATATAAAGGCTATCTGGATCGCCAGTCCGCTGATGTTGCAGCCTTCCGTCGGGACGAAGAATTGCGCCTGCCGCGCGATCTTGATTTCGATAGCGTCGGTAGCCTGTCGGCTGAAATCCGCTTGAAGCTCAAAGAAATCCAGCCCGAAACCATTGGTGCCGCATCCCGCATTCCTGGTGTGACTCCGGCGGCGGTCACCGCCTTGCTTGGCCATATCAAAAGCCACAAGCACAAGCTTGTTCGCAGCGCCTGATCGGCTCGCTCCGCATCGATCTGTACCGAGAACACAGGCAGCGTACTCTTCTATATTGGTGCGCTGTTTTTTTGTCTTGGGACCAAAGGCGCCTGCGGATGGGGAAGAGTGGTGTACGATTTGTCCGCAAAAATTGTTTCACGTGAAACAATTGCGCCTTTAACTGCGATTCGAAAATGAAGCAAGTATGGTGTATTGGCGTATTTCGTTCGCGACGCCAACCTCGAAATCGTTAAATCCGGAAAACTATTTTTGGTTTCGAGAGAATTTCCTGCCAAATGTTTCACGTGAAACATTTTCGTGCTTTTTACCAAAATTTATGGATTTCGACGCGGTAAAAAGTGTTTGTTTAAAAATCAAGTCTGGTGCGATTCGTTAACGCGGATTATAACTCGAGCATGCAATCCATTTCAGAACCCGTAAAAACATGGTTTGAGACCGATTTGAATGTTTCACGTGAAACATTGGACCGTCTTGGCCTGTATGCCGATCTCGTTGTCAAATGGCAGCCGAGGATTAATATCGTTGGTGCTAGCACGGCGGAAGACGTCTGGACACGTCATTTGCAGGATTCTGCACAGCTTTGGCCGTACCTGAAAGATGTGTTGGGCAGCGGGAAAATCGTTGATTTCGGCTCCGGCGCAGGTTTTCCGGGAATCGTTTTGGCGGTGTTGGGCGCAAATGACGTTGTCCTGATGGAATCGAATACCAAGAAAACCGTGTTTTTACTGGAAGCCGCAAGGGTTTGCGGTGTTTTGGGCAAGACGAAAATTGCCCGGGAGCGGATAGAAGCCGCCGCGCCGCGCGAAGCCGATGTGATTACCGCCCGTGCGTTTGCACCGCTGCCAAAGCTTCTGGAGCTTGGGCAGCGTCATCTGAAGCCGGGTGGGCATTATGTGTTGCTAAAGGGGCGTGCCTTTGAGGATGAGCTGGCCGAAGCACGTGTGGCTGGTTGGACTTTCACTGTAACCACCCATGCCAGCCTAGTCGATCCGGACGGTGTGGTGATGATTTTGCAAGGAGTTGACCGGTGACCGACGTTATTGATCTGCCGCTTTCAATCTCTTCCGAGGCCGGTCACCGGCCGCGGATTATTGCCGTTGCCAATCAGAAGGGCGGAGTCGGCAAGACCACGACCACGATCAATTTGGCGACCGCGCTGGCGGCTGTAAATCAGCGGGTTCTGATCGTCGATCTTGATCCGCAGGGCAATGCCAGTACCGGTTTGGGCCTGCGTCCATCGGAACGGCAGATCAGTTCCTATGACGTATTGATCAATGGCAATACTCTTGAAGAGGCGCGCAAGCCGACCGCCATTCCGCGGTTGAGTATCGTGCCTTCGGGTATGGATTTGTCAGGCGCGGAGATTGAGCTGGTCGATTTTGACCGCCGCGAAATGCAACTTAAGGAATCGCTGGGTCGCTTACCGCATGATGTTGATTACGTGCTGATTGATTGTCCGCCATCGCTTGGGTTGCTGACGTTGAATGCGCTGGTTGCTAGTGATGCGGTATTGGTGCCGTTGCAGTGCGAATTCTTTGCCCTTGAAGGGATCAGCCATCTGGTGCGGACCATCAAGCGGGTAAAAAAGGCTTTTAACCCGACGCTCGAAATCCAGGGCATCGTTTTGACGATGTATGACAAACGCAATAATCTGTCGGCACAGGTTGCCAATGACGTGCGCGATTATTTCGGTGATGTCGTTTACCGCACGGTGATCCCGCGGAATGTTCGTGTGTCCGAGGCGCCGAGCCATGGAACGCCGGTGTTGGTCTATGACATGAAATGTCCGGGGTCACGGGCATATCTTAATCTGGCAAGCGAAGTTCTGAAACGCGAAGGGGTGAAGGCATGAGCGAGGCAAAAAAGCGCGGTTTGGGACGTGGACTTTCGGCCCTGCTAGGCGAGGAAGACGAGGATGTCGGCGCAGCGGTTGCCGGTAGCGATGAGAATGCAGCTCATCCCGGCCCGGGAGGTACGACACAGCTGATCGCGATCACCGACCTGAAACCGTCGCCTTTCCAGCCGCGCAGTAATTTCGATGATGAGGCGATTGACGATCTGGCGGCATCAATCCGCCAGAAAGGCATTATTCAGCCCATTTTGGTGCGTGCATCTTCGACGGGCGAAACAACATACGAAATTATTGCTGGCGAGCGGCGCTGGCGGGCGGCACAGCGGGCACAATTGCACGAAGTGCCGGTTCTGGTGCGTGATTTTGACGACCGGGAAACCGCCGAGATTGCTCTGATTGAGAACCTGCAACGGCAGGATCTGTCGCCGCTTGAGGAATCCGAGGGGTATAGCCGCCTGATGAGCGATTTTTCGCATACTCAGGAAGCACTGGCTCAGGCGCTCGGCAAAAGCCGTAGTCACATTGCCAACAGCCTGCGTTTGTTGACCCTGCCAGCACCGATCAAACAGATGTTGTCGGACCGGGTACTGAGCCCTGGTCATGCGCGTGCGCTTCTGGGAGCGGATAATGCGGTCGAGCTGGCGGCTCAGATCGTCAAGAAGGGCCTGAACGTTCGCCAGACAGAAAAACTGGTGAAAAGCGATGGTGGTAAATCCTCGCGCCAGAAGAAGCCTTCATCGGCACGTGGAAACGACAAAGACCCAGATACAGTAGCTTTGGAACATGACCTTAGCAATATGTTGGGGTTAGCGGTGAATATCGACTTTGACGGGGCAGGAGGAAAAATCTCTGTCCGGTATGAAACGCTGGAGCAGCTTGACGATATTCTGAAACGGCTTAGTCAGGGACGGCTAGGCGAAACGGCGCAAAATTCTAATGATGATCCGCTTGTTCCGCAGGGCGACGGTGACAATGAATTCGACTCGATGTTCATTGATGATGAAGATGGTGATGATAACGATGCAGACCTTCTGACCGATGAGCTCGAATCGATTGCGGATGCGACCGATATCGCACTTGAACCCAACAACGCGTTTTCAGACGAGCCGGAAGGCGATATGCCAATCGAGCAGAGTGAAGTCGATGAAGAGGCGCTTGAAACCTTGTCGGATACGGAAATTCGAGGAAGTGGGAGCCAACGCAGGTAACAAACTCAAGCAGGATGGCCAAAACATTAATCGTGAAAAGCCGGATCAGCTTCGTGAGCTTGCGATAATAAACGGCCCGGGGAATCGAACTGTCTCAGGGCCGTTTGTAATAGATGCGCTTAGCGTCGGCCCTGTTTCTGGCGGGCAACAGCGACCTTGATCATGGCGCGATGCGCGATGGTTTCGGGGATGGCGAGGCCACTTTTGCAGTCCTTTTCGGCTTCGAGCAGGATTTGCAGGGCGCGTTGTAGATTGTTAAGAGCCCAATTGTTCAAATTGGCGCGAAACTGATCTGCGGCCTTAAAAAACAGGGGCGGACGCAACGATTTCATTGCCTGTTCGGCATTGGTGCCCTGTGCCATCTGACCCTTGACCAGATGCAATTTCTGGAAATAGCTGATCATCATGCGAAGCGCGCCAACCGGATTTAGGCCTTCTTCTACCAGCCGGGTCAGGGCGCTATCAAGGTTTGCGACATTGCCCTGTGATACGGCCTGGACAACATCATCATAGTGGCGGGCGGAACTATCGCCTACACAGGCCATGGCGTCGGTCAGAGTGACCTGACCTTCTTTCAGGGCGTAAAGAGCCAGCTTTTCAAGTTCGCTTCGGGAAATCATTCGATCGGAGCCGAGATTTCCCACCAGATATCGAATAGCATCGCGGTCAATACGCAGCTTGTGATCTTCCATCACGGAATTGATGAGGGTCTCGATATCCCTACCGCTATCCGCATAGCAGGGCAGTGCCATGCCATTGCCCGCTTTTTCAACCGCTTGACGCAACTTTGATTTGGACGGAAGGCTTCCGGCTTCTATCACGATCAGGGCATCACCAGCCGGATCGGCAAGGAAATCGGCAATCACTGCGGCCTGTGCCTCGCCAATGTCGCGGATGCGGATGACACGACGTCCACCGCCGAAACTGATGGCGGCTGCTTCATCGCGCAGACGGCTGGCGTCTTCCTTAAGCTGGGCAGTACCAAGTTCGACGACGCGAAACGGATCCTTGAGGTCCTCGATCACGGTTTTGGCAAGCCTGACTGCACGTTCGCGTACAATCCCTTCATCCTCACCATAGATCAGGATGAGTTGCGCCTTGGCATCAGGAGCGCGAAGGAAATTTTCAACCTGTGCTGCCTTGAGCTTCATAACGAAATGTTACCTAACGCCCGCTGCGCAGGCCGACAGCGACCTGGTTGGCCAGTTGACGTGCAAGGTTGCGGGCGGCGTCAGACCGCGCGGCGGATTCGGCCTCGAGAGAGGCAAAGTCGGACTCGACGAGGTTGTATGTGGTGCGTGCGCGCAGCGTACCCGTACGGAGTACTTTGGAATCAGAAATACGAGACAGCCGATAATTGGCACTCAGGATATAGTCTGCGATCGTCGCTTCGTTGTCCTTGGTATAGCCCAACTCGGAGACTGCTTCACTTAAGCCAATATCGAGGGAATATTCGGGGCTGGACGTCTGACCGCGCGGAGTTAATGTCTCGACCAAAACGCTACGTGTCAGTTGACCGATCCGGTCTTCCATCATCGATATTTTGACCTTGGTCATATCGGCGGCCGTGCTGTCACCACCCTTATCCTCGGCATATAGCGGGCGGAAACCACAGGCTGTAAGTCCGGTGAGGGCAAGCAGGGCAATAATCGATATCAGAGAGCGCAACGTCATTCCTCGCTATCTTTTACGTGATGGTTTGTGCCGTAAGGTGGATTACCAAGACGGTACAATAGTTCCGTTCCGATCAAAGGGCAAAACAGAGTTAGGTTCCGGATGAAAGAAAGTCTGGAATCTAGGTCACACGATGCGTCTTGTGAGATCCGTAAGCTTTTGAACTCGGAGCGCAAGGCTGCAATCGCAGTATTAAAGCGGCCTTTGGCTATTTCATCGATCACGTCGTTCTTCAGGCTCTTTTGGAATTCAGATGATTCTAAACCTGATGCCTCAGATACTTTTTGGGTGCTCAGATGCGCCCATACCTGACGCAGCCAGCGCCAATGGCCAATCAGGCTGCTTTGGGTGATATGAAGTGTGCGATCAAGCGGTACATCGGCAAGAAGCATCAGGCAGAGAATATCGCTGCCCACCTGTCGGTGCAGCGATGCTGGATCATTGTCTATGGTGTCGGTTGATACTATGCCTGCATGGAGCGGAAGATTCGTTACAGGTTTCGGCAGACGGGCCTGTATGTCCTTCGCAATGACAAGACGAGCGGTGCGCAAATCACCATTTTGCAAAGTGAATGCCGGACGAATCTCAGCCAACACAAACCCCCATTCACGAGTAAGCGAATGGGGGTTGTAATTTTGTGACACATATAAAGGTGTGTCAGTCATGCTTTTGCCGGGCATTATCAGAAGATGATGCTTACTGAGACTGTGCCGTTGCGCTGTCGATGCGCAGCTGACGTGCACGAGTCAGTATCGAATCTTCCATTGCGGTCACCGTACCAGGCTCTACTACTGCGTCGGCCCACTGATCCGATCCAACACGGACCTGCCGGAAGACAGAAACCTTGATAGCGTCCGAGCGAAGGGCAGTACCAAGGATATAGCCTGTAATCTTGAAACGTTCGTTTGGCGTTTCCGGCGGGCTGTACCAGTCGGTAATGATCACACCGCCAAACGGATCGGCCGAGTTGAGAGGCATGAAGGATAGCGTATCAAGCGACGCGCGCCACAGGAAGCTGTTGACACCAATACCGGTGCCGCCGCCTTGCTGTTTGTTATCATCTCCGCCGAGGAAATTGAGCCCGTCTGACCCGAAGAGTGTACCTTGTTCTTTGATGTCAGCAGTTGTGGCAGCTCGGCCTTTGGTTCCGACACGCTGGTCGCCAGGTGCCGATCCTGGATAACTGTCATAATCCGATTGCGAACCGGCACATGCAGCCAAAAGCACAGAGATCAGGGATGTGGTAAGTACTTTTACAAAAGGCAGTCGCACGGTCTATTCCTTGTCCAAGGCTCAGAATTTACTGACCGCACTATAGGGCCGACGCGCGTTTCAGCAAACAAAAACATGTGTGTCAAATATGCAACGCGCATGCAAAAATGTATCTTTTCGATCACAGTGTTGTTGACCTGCACCGCATTTACTGGCTCCATCATCAGCGAACCGAACGGCGGAAAAGTCGT
>CBIHMD010000126.1:0-7040 GCA_966210655.1 uncultured Thalassospira sp. | reverse complement strand
TTTGGTTGATCGCTGGAGTTTAACATCAAAAAGCAAACAGGCACCTGCCTGATATAAGGGCAAAGTGCCTGTTTTTAATGCGTTGGCCGATATTTTTCGCGACAGATGCGAAATCAATCGCGCATGGCACGCAAACGATACAGCGCATCAAGGGCCTCGCGTGGGGACATGTTATCGGGATCAATTTCGCCGACGGCATCCAGAAGCGCCTTTTGTTCCGGCGACAATGCCGGGGTTTTGGCCTTTTCTTCCTGTTTGACCTGCTCGATGGCGGCCGCAAAAAGCGGCAGGTCATCGGCTAGTTTGGAAACCGCACCGCCCTGTTCGCCCTTTTCGAGGGTTTTTAATACTTGTTCGGCGCGTTTGATTACCGGTTTGGGCAGGCCTGCAAGCTGGGCGACATGAATGCCGTAAGACCGATCTGCACTGCCTGCGCCGACTTCGTGCAGGAAGACGACTTCGCCCTGCCATTCCTTGATCAGCATGGTGTGGCAGGACAGATGGGCAAGCTTGGCGGCAAGGGCTGTCAGTTCATGATAGTGGGTTGCGAAAAGGCCGCGGCATTTATTGACTTCATGAAGGTTTTCGACAACCGCCCAGGCAATCGAAAGACCATCAAATGTTGCCGTACCGCGCCCGATTTCATCAAGGATAACCAGCGAACGGTCGGATGCCTGATTAAGGATGGCGGCGGTTTCTACCATTTCAACCATGAAGGTCGACCGGCCACGCGCCAGATCATCCGCCGCCCCGACGCGCGAAAACAGCCGGTCAATCACACCGATATGGGCGGTTTCAGCGGGCACAAAGGCACCGATTTGAGCCAGAACCGCAATCAGGGCATTCTGGCGCAGGAAGGTCGATTTACCGGCCATGTTTGGGCCAGTAATCAGCCACAGGCTTTGTTCGCCTTCAAGACGGCAGTCATTGGCGACAAATGAACTGTCGCCATTTTCGCGCAGGGCGGCTTCCACCACCGGATGGCGACCACCACGGATATCAAAGGCAAGGCTGTCATCAATGGTCGGGCGGATACATCCCTGATCACGCGCCAGTTCGGCCAAGGCGGCCGACACATCAAGCCCGGCCAGCGCCTGCGCGCAGCGGGCAATGGCATCGGCATGTTCAAGGACACTTGCGACCAGTGTGTCAAACAGTTCAAGTTCAAGCGCAAGCGCCTGATCCCCGGCCTTGGAAACCTTGCTTTCGAGTTCGGATAACTCGACCGTGGTGAAACGGACCGCATTGGCCATAGTCTGGCGATGAATAAATTCATCAATTTCCATCATCCGGTCGGCCTGCTTGGCCGGTACCTCGATGAAGTAGCCAAGGACGTTGTTGTGCTTGACCTTAAGGCTGGTGATGGCCGTTTGTTCGGTATATCGGGCTTGAAGATTGGCGATCAGCTTTTTGCTTTCGCTTGAAAGCATGCGCAATTCGTCAAGCGGTGGATGATAGCCGCCCGCTATAAAGCCGCCGTCACGTGCCAGCAGCGGCAGATTTTCGCTGAGCGACCGGCGCAGCAAATCAACCAGATCGCCGTGATGGCCCATATCGGTCAGGTGATCGACAAGGGCCGCGGGTTGGGTCGTCAGTCCGTCATTGCCACCATCGGGTTTGTGCAGAAGGTTGCCAATCGCAAAGGCGCAGGCCAGACCATCACGCATCGCAGCAAGATCGCGCGGGCCGCCACGACCGACGGACAGACGTGACAATGCACGTTCGATATCCGGGCATTCGCCGAGGGCGGATCGCAAATCGGACCGCAGGGTATCGCGATCATGGAAATATGAAACCAGATCAAGGCGTTGATTGATCGTGCTCGCATCGGTCAGCGGTGCGGACAGGCGGGCCGCCAGCAAGCGGGCTCCGGCGCCAGTCCGGGTACGGTCGATGACCGATAAAAGCGATCCCTTGCGTTCGCCCGATTGGGTTTGGATCAGTTCCAGCGACCGGCGGGTGGCGGCATCGATTTCCATCGCGGCACCGGCGGCCATGCGCTGGGGTGGGGCAAGGCGCGGCATCTGGCCCTTTTGGGTCAGATCGACATAATCAATCAGCGCTCCGGCCGCCGAAAGTTCGGCAATTTCGAACCCGCCAAACGCATCTAGGGCGGCAACTTCATATAGTTTTTTCAGGCGAAGCTGGGCATTTTCCGCATCAAAGCGCGATGCGGGTTGCGGCGTAATGACGTTTTTGTATTCGGCATAAATATCGAACATTTCCGAACGATTCAGAAGCTTGTCCGATATCAGAAGTTCCCCCGCGTCAAGACGCGCCAACGCAGCCGGGAGGCTGCCCATGTCACAGGGTTGAACGTAAAAATCGCCGGTCGACATATCAAGCCACGCCAGACCGACTTTGCCGCGAACCTCGGATACGGCAGCCAGATAGTTATGGCGCCGTGCATCCAGAAGGCTGTCTTCGGTAAGGGTTCCAGGAGTGATCAGGCGGACAACGCCGCGTTTGACGACGGATTTGGCACCACGTTTTTTGGCTTCGGCCGGATCTTCCATCTGTTCGCAGACGGCGACACGGAAACCTTTGCGGATCAGACGTTGCAAATATGTTTCGTGGCTATGGACCGGAACACCGGCCATGGGAATTTCGTTACCCTGGTGCTTGCCGCGTTTTGTCAGTGCGATATCGAGTGCTTCGGCGGCTTTGACGGCATCGTCGAAGAACAGCTCGTAAAAGTCGCCCATCCGGTAAAACAGAAGGCAGTCCTGATACTGTTCCTTGATTTCAAGGAACTGCATCATCATCGGGGTCGCACCTTCGGTATCGAACGAAAGTGGGACGGTTTGGGTATTGGAAGGATCCGCAATATTGTTCATGACGAGTGTGATAGCAAACCCTGAAGGCATTGACGAGGGGATGAAACGGCCCGGTAGCAGTTTTTGACCTATGCCATTGCAATGCCTGATTTTCTGTAAAATATGTTAAGATAGGTTGGCAGCAAAGTAGCGCGATCATCGCCGATTTGCCGCCCTTTGACCAGTGACCAAGGAGATAAGAAGATGGCAGCAGACCAAGCGACCCGTCAGGCACCGGAACTGGTTGGATTGTTCGAGACAAAAGACAGCTTTGATGCCGCGGTTCGGGAATTGCGCGATAGCGGATTTTCGCGCACGGACCTGTCGGTTTTAAGTTCCCATGAATCGATTGATGTTGCCGGGTCGGATGGTCGATCCTGGTCCGATGTGCTGACCGCGCTGGTCGGCGAAGCGAAATACGAGGTGCCATTGGTGGCATCGGGCGCGATTGCGCTGTTTGGCGGGGCGGCAACCGCACCGGTCGCCATTGCGGTGGGTGCTGGTGTTGGCGCGGTGGCACTGCGCGAATTTATCGAGGAAGTGACATCTACCCCGCATACCGAAGATTTCGCGCGCGCGGTTAATGCCGGGTCGGTGATCCTGTGGGTGCGGATCGATCCAGACAAAGACGATGCAGAAACCAGAGCGACCGCGATCCTGAAAAAACATGGGGCGGAGAACATCCATCTGCATCAGGGTTAATCCCTTGATCCTGCGTATATATTCGCATTTTGTCGCATGACGGGTATGGTTTGGTAAAACGTTAAAGGCGATCAGAAATGATCGCCTTTTTTATGACCGGTTGGAATATGATGCGCTGCAACATACGGAAAACGCTACGTAATTTTGCGGTTGCCGTTAACGTCGCCTTTGACCCGGGGCCAGAAGCCTGATTTATTGGGCGGTCCGGCAGGACGGCTCCACACCTGATTGCCGGGTTAAAGTTTACAGGTTCTCACCGCTTTCCAACCCACCACGCAAGCGTCAGTGAAAATATATGTCAGATTCAGAAATCAAGGTTCGTGACCGCGAAGCGCTGCTGTTTCATTCAAGTGGCCGCCCCGGAAAAATCGAAATCACTCCATCCAAGCCGCTGACCACACAGCGCGATCTTTCACTTGCCTATTCCCCGGGGGTGGCAGTGCCATGCCTCGAGATCGCCAAGAACCCGGCTACGGCCTATGACTATACGTCAAAGGGCAATATCGTTGCCGTGATCTCGAACGGTACCGCCGTTCTGGGACTTGGCAATCTGGGGGCGCTGGCGTCCAAACCGGTGATGGAAGGCAAGGCCGTCCTGTTCAAGCGTTTTGCCGATGTCGACGGCTTTGACCTTGAAGTATCGACTGAGGATGTTGACGAGTTCGTCAATTGCGTGCGGTTCCTTGGCGCGTCCTTTGGCGGGATCAATCTTGAAGACATCAAGGCACCGGAATGCTTCATCATCGAGCAGCGCCTGCGCGAACTGATGGATATTCCGGTCTTCCATGATGACCAGCATGGTACGGCGATTATTGCCGCATCCGGCCTGATCAATGCCTGCGACCTGACCGGGCGCGAGCTTAAAGACATCAAGCTTGTAATCAACGGGGCCGGTGCGGCGGCGATTGCATGTTGTGAGCTTGTCAAAAGCATGGGTGTATCGCCCGACAATGTCATCATGTGTGACTCGCGCGGAGTGATCTATAAAGGCCGTGAAGACGGCATGAACCAGTGGAAGTCGGCCCATGCCGCCGAAACAGATGCCCGCACGCTTGAAGAAGCAATGGACGGGGCGGATGCGTTCTTTGGCCTGTCGGTCAAAGGGGCGGTGACGGCGACCATGGTCAAAAGCATGGCGAAACAGCCGATTATCTTTGCCATGGCAAACCCGGACCCGGAAATCAGCCCGGAAGACGTTGCCGCGATCCGCAATGATGCGATTTGCGCGACCGGTCGTTCGGACTATGCCAACCAGATCAATAACGTGCTTGGCTTCCCTTATATCTTCCGCGGTGCGCTTGATGTTCAGGCATCTACGATCAACGAGGATATGAAAATTGCCGCCGCCCATGCGGTGGCATCCTTGGCGCGTGAAGATGTGCCTGACGAGGTTGCTGCGGCCTATTCCGGCCGTCGTCTGCAATATGGTCCGGAATATATCATTCCGGCACCGTTTGACCCGCGCCTGATCATTGCTGTGCCGAAGGCCGTCGCGCAAGCCGCGATGGACAGTGGTGTTGCACGCCGACCAATCATTGATATGGCGGAATATGAAAATCAGCTGCGCGGTCGCCTTGACCCGACGGCGGCGCATCTGCAGCTGATTTCCGATTATGTGCGAGCCCACCCGAAACGCATTGCTTTTGCCGAGGGCGAAGAAGAAACGGTTATTCGTGCCGCCGTGGCGTATCGCAATTCCGGTTACGGCACTCCGATCCTGATCGGGCGCGAGGACAGGATCGCGGAATCGGCCAAATCGCTTGGTATCGAAAGCCTTGAGGGGGTTGAAATCAGCAATGCGGCCCTGTCGCACAAGAACAAGGAATATGCCGAGTTCCTGTATGGCCGTCTGCAGCGCAAAGGCTTCCTGTGGCGTGATTGCCAGCGCATGGTTAACCAGAAGCGTAACGTCTTTGCCGCAGTCATGGTGGCAAAGGGTGATGCGGATGGTCTGATTACCGGCCTGACGCGGAACTTCCATCGCAGCTTTACCGATATCAGTTCGGTGATTGATGCCAAGCCGGGCGAAATCCCGATGGGCCTTTCGATTGCAATTGCCAAAGGCCGGACCGTGTTTATTGCCGATACGCGTGTGCATAACATGCCCGATGCCGAGCAGCTTGCCGAGATTGCGATCCAGGCGGCCGAAAAAGCCCGCCAGCTTGGTCACGAGCCGCGTGTGGCAATGGTATCGCATTCGACGTTTGGTAACCCGTGGAGTACCGATACCGACCGTATCCGCGAGGCGGTTGGCATCCTTGAGCGTAGCAATGTCGATTTCGAATTCGATGGCGATATCGCGGTTGATGTCGCACTCGATACCGAATTGCTGAAACTGTATCCGTTCTGCCGTCTTTCAGGTCCGGCCAACGTTCTGGTGATGCCGGCCTTGCATGCGGCGACTACGGCCTCCAAGCTTCTCGACAAGCTGGGTGGGGGTACGGTTGTCGGTCCGGTAATGATCGGTCTGGAAAAACCGGCACAGATCACCCAGATGGGCAGTACGGTTAACGACCTTGTCAATCTGGCGGCGCTGGCGGCACACGAAGCTGAACACGGCTAAGTCCGGGAAAAGCAATATTTTTGAAATGGCGGAATTGCTGATGCAATCTCCGCCATTTTACTTTAAGAGGCTGTTATATAAAGAAAAACAACCGGTAATCGTGGGAATGAGACGTTGGAATTTGTACGCAGATGGCGCATCGGAGTTTGTGCTGTTCTATTGATGCTGGTGGCATGCAGTGAATCTGGCCCGTTGCCGGAAACTGTTACGGCCAGCCTGAAAGAGTTGCATGGCGAGACCCTGACCGGGTTGGTGTCGCATCTTGAAGATGTCACGGTTACGGGGTTGGAACCGGTTGCCGGTGATCGCAGGCGGGTATCGGTTCGGTATGAACTTGTGTTCGATATGGATTTTTCCCGAGCTATCCGCATATTGGCCGATCCGGGATCGGTTTCCGGGGATGAACGCGAACGGTTCCGGGGTCATCTTGGTATTCTGGGAACTGTCGAATTGACGGGCTTGACCAGCCTTTATGGCGAATTTGAAAAAGGTCAGCGCTTTAACGTGGCTCGCGACGTCGATTTCGTTAAGATAAAGGGCAGATGGGTTGGGCAGCCCTGAAGATCATGACGTCTGAGTGAGGGCGTTGTCGACCTGATTTCTGCCACATCGGGCTGTAATAGGTCAGCGCAATAACCGTATTCAGGCACAAGGAACTTATCGATGCGTCGCATCAGTCGTTTTTTTGCATTTTTCCTGATTTTGCCGTCATTGGCGATTCTGGCAGCTTGTGACGATACAGCCGTTGAAGGGCCTAACGGCGACGAGATTACCACCGCCGTGATCGAACGTTTTCGCGATGATCCCTATGCCAAAGTCGGTCATGTTGAAAATGTCACCAAGACCAACGCCATCATGGATGGGGATGAAGAAACGACCGTGATGGTGCGTTACGATCTGGTTTTTGACCGATCGGTTGCCGATTTCGCCGATGATGTGACGGAAAAGGGCAAAATGGC
>CBIHMD010000125.1:0-7094 GCA_966210655.1 uncultured Thalassospira sp. | reverse complement strand
CTGCCCGCGCATCCCTTCCTACTGATCAACAATGTCAAAGAACTCTAGAGCCGAAGCCCTCAACCTCACAGTCCGCGTCGCCGTCTAACCAGCGCCGCACCCCGTCGGTGGAGGCGGGTTATAGGGCCCCTAAACAAACCTGTAAATACCTTTTTTGAAGTTTTTCGGAGATTTTTGCAGATTGTTTTTTTCACCCCCGAAACGGTCCGCACAAACACTGGTCTTTACGGGGTTTTGCATTGAAATCCCTTGATCGAAGAACATCACGCCATCCTTGTGAAACATCGGCAAACCGGCAAAAACAATCCTCTCCCGCCAGAAATCCGATATGGAGTCCAATAACTTCGGTGCGAATATGAAAAGAGTGACGTTCAAAACGACACAAGATTTTCGCTTTTTTACAGAAAGCATCAGGCGTATGAGAATCGCAACGCTGATTTGATGTGTCGGTCCGGGTAAAACGGTTTCGCATGAAACACGGTCACCCGTTTCCTATGCGCATTTGCCACCCGATATATAAAGGTCCGAATCGTGATTGAGATTCCCCATATTGTCGCCCATCGCGGCGCATCCATCGAAGCCCCGGAAAACACCATTGCCGCCTTTCGGGTGGCTGGTGCGCGTCAAGCCAAATGGATTGAATGCGATGTCACGCTGAGTTCCGATAACCAGTGCGTGCTTATTCATGATGACACACTTGAACGCACGACCAACGGCAGAGGCCCGATCCACATGCAGCCATTAAGCGTGCTGCGCGAGCTTGATGCCGGTTCATGGTTTTCAGACATATATAAAGGCGAGCGCATCCCGACACTGAGCGATACGCTTGAAACCCTGTTCTTTATGGATATGGGGGCCAATCTTGAAATTAAGCCATCAGGTTGTGATCCGGTGCGCCTGTGTCAGGAAGTCGCCAAAGAACTCGGCCGGGCAAAGAAGCTTCCGATCCTGCTTTCAAGTTTTGACGACATTGCCGTTGCCGAAATCAGGCAGCTTTTGCCCGACATGCCGTGCGGCTGGCTTCTGGAAACGCTGCCAGATGACTGGCTTGATGGATATGCCAAACTTGGTGCCAGTGCGCTTCATATCGATCACAAGGCACTCGACGCGGAAAAAGCTGCCGAAATCGTTGCGGCCAATGTTCCGCTGGTCTGCTATACCGTCAATGATCCGGCCCGTGCCAAAGAGCTGTTTGGCTGGGGCGTGACATCGGTCATTACCGACGATCCCGCAAAGATGATTGCCGCAATCCCGCGTCATCCCAACCCGCAGGGCCGGAACAAATAAGCCGACAGGCACGATAATAATCACGCGGCGTGCGCCACCCGCCATTGCATTGCCACCGCAATGACTGCCGCGCATAAATGATAACGAGGAAACGAAAACAATGACGATCACACCACCCGGCGCCCCACCGGGTATGCCCCCCAATCATCCGGAAGGGTTGCCGCCAAATGTTCCGCCGGTTCCCCTGTACCCGCATAATCGTGTTCGGCGCCATTTAAGCGAACTGTTCCGGTTGGCGCTACCAGTTGTGATTGCGCGGCTTGGCATGCTGATCATGTCGGTTGTCGATACGATCATTGTTGGCAATTACGACAGTGCCAGTCTGGCCTATCTGAACATTGCCCACGCGCCTTTTACATCATTGATGGTAACCGGCATCGGACTTCTGACCGGGGTGATGATCCTGACATCACATTCGGTCGGACGAAACAATCTGCGCGAGGCCGGGCAGATATGGCGGGCTTGCATGCCCTATGCCGTTCTGATCGGCATTGCTTTCATGATCCTTACCTGGAAATCCGACTGGTTGTTTATGGCCACCGGCCAACCAGACGAGATCACCGAGCATGCCAGTACGCTGGCAATGATCCTGTCTATCGGGATGCCTGGTGCGTTGATCTATATTACTTGCAGTTTTTTCCTTGAAGGATTGCAACGGCCATTGCCGGGCATGATCATGATGATTGGTGCCAATGTCGTCAATCTGGTGCTTGATTACGGGCTGGTTTATGGCGCGTTCGGCCTTCCCGAAATGGGGGCCGAGGGTGCGGCGTGGACATCGACCGTCATCCGCTGGGTCATGGCGATCAGTCTGCTGGGATATATCTTTTTGATGCGCAGCCATTCCGATTACGGCATTCGCGACGGCTTTTCGGGCTGGTGGCATCATTCACGCGATGCCCGCCACATGGGATATGCCGCGGGCGCCAGCCAAGGCATGGAAACCAGTGCCTTTGCCGCCATGCAGCTTTTTGCAGGTCGGCTCGGCGTTGTTGCTGCGGCAAGTTACGGTATTACCATGACGATGCTGGCTTTGATGTTCATGGTGGCCCTTGGCCTGGCATCAGCAACGTCGGTTCGTGTCGGCATTGCCTATGGCAGACGTGACCGCCCCGATATGGCATTGGCCGGATGGATCGGACTTTTGACGACCATGATTGTGATGCTGCTTCTGAGCACGCCGCTTTACTTCTTTCCGGGGCTGGTGGCGCATCTGTTTAGTCAGGATGCCACGGTTATTGCCATGACTGCCGGTGTTTTGATCCTGATGCCGATCATTTTCCCGACCGATGGCGGGCAGAACGCCGCCATCAGCGCATTGCGCGGTGCCGGAGATAAATGGGTCCCGACAATCCTGCATCTGGTGTCATATATATGTGTGATGATCCCGACAGGTTACTATCTGACCTTTGTGGTCGGGCTTGGTGTTGCCGGACTGTTCTGGGGCATTGTGATCGCAAGCCTTGTCGCGGTTAGCGGCCTTGCCATCCGGTTTGCGATTGTATCGGGCCGCCCGATCAAAGCATATCAGCAATAGGCAAATGCCTTATCGCCAAAAGAAAGGTCCGCCGGATACCATCAGCGGACCTTTTATTTTGAGTGCCTCACTCAATGCAAAGCTAGGCGCGCACCGCATCGAGTTTAAGACGCGGCATCAGCAGATCGCAAAATGGCAGCACCAGTGTATCGAGTGCCGAAGCCGCCCGTGCGGCATCAATACGGATGATGTGCTGTTCTATATCACGCTGGGTCGCAAATTCACCCAAGGGCGAGAGTTCCGGCAGGGCTTCGACAAGGGTCGCATAAAATGCGGCCTGATCTTTGCGTGCAGTCCCCGCGGCAAGATTTCCAAGATGGTTATAAAGCGCCATCGCAAGGAACCAGCGGCAATAGGGCATCAAGCCTTGCAAAATTTCGGCACGTTGTTGGGGCTGAACATATTGCTGCAAATCGTGATCAAACCAGACGGCATTTTGCACCCCGGCAATGAACGCATTGCGAAGGGCCGGGTTGGTATCATTGAAAAAAACCGTGGTTAGCCAGCCAGAAAGATCGTCAAGCGCAGCACGACGCGTTTGCGGGGATACCGAACGGCTGAAGTCAAGGGCCGGCATCGGGGGTTGAGCCGACATCGCAAGAGTGGCCACCGCCGGATCGATCAGCGCATTGGCAAGCCATGCCTGATGCCAGATCTGCATCGGTCTGAAATAGGGTTCCTTTTCCGCCCTACCAGTTTCAATCCAGCTTTCGAGCAAATGGGCCCGGCCGAGCGATATGCCAATACGAAGTGCGTCTTCAAAGCCCATTCCGCCACGCAAGAGCGGATCGCCCAGCATATCTTCAAGCAAGGGCAATGCTGCAAACACATGATCGGAACGCAAACCCGCCCCCACTGGCTGATAATAACCCGCGGCATCCCGATGTCCGATCAAGCTGCGTGCGTGTCTGCCAAATGATCCCCAGAAGGCCAGCCGCACCGGTTCGGCACGCTTGCGCCAAAGCGGGCGGGTCATATGCCAGCTTTCGGTTTCGATCAGGGCCATCGTCATGGAAGCAGCCAGCCGAGCAAGGGGTTTGGCAATGGCGCCATCAAGTTCATCCACAGAACCGGCATGGGCAACAGAAAGCCGCCAGCCCGGCGTCTCATGCGGATGGCGATCCAGCCATAAATGAGCAAACCCGTTTGAACCGCCACGCTCAGCGGCGGGTACAACCAGATCAAAGAACATGGCAATGGGTGCTGGTACTTCGGGCACATCGTGATCGCCAAGCGGATTCCCAACCTGCCAGGTCCGGATCATCACATCCTCTGCATCCGGGCGATTCCGGAAGAATGGTGGCAGGAAACCTGCATACTGATCGTTTGCGGATGTATCGGTCATGGATAGCCTCGCAGTCTTGGCGGCGATAGTGGCGCAATGGTTGCTGGCGTGCTGATACCCAAGGAAATCGGACCGGTCAATTACCGCAGCAATTTAATCAGGCTCGTGTCAGACCGGCATGACCAAGGCTGGCTTCGCGATATACCGAGGGAGGCATCCCCACCAGACGGCGAAAATCACGACTGAAGTGAGCATTGTCGGTAAAGCCACACCAAAACCCGATTTCTCCAACCATCAGGCTGGTGCCATTCAGAAGGCGGCAAGCTTCGCGCACCCGCACCAGACGCAGGAGATCGGAAAAACGGCTATTGGCCTGTTGCAGGCGACGCTGCAAAGTCCGACCCGATGTATCAAGCGCATTGGCAACATCGTCAATCGTCCAGCTGCGACCGATATCATGTTCAAGCACGGTGCAAAGTTTTTGCACGACCGGCCGACTGTTTCCAACGGTCGGCGCCGTTCCGGGCATGTTCGCCATAAAAGGATAGCCCGATGAAATCGCGACATAGCTTTGCCAACTGATGCGAAAACGTAAAGCACGCCCGGCAAAATCGAGCTTCTTGATCAGTTTTCCGTTTCGGATCACCGGAATAGAAGGACCATGGCTTGGCAGGATTGCGCTGCTGACATTTTCTACACCGACCGCTTCGAGCAGGCCAACCATGAAACCATGCATTAAAAGGTTTTCGACCCGTGCGGGCGGCTGGCCACGAACCGCACCACGATGCAGGGTCAATGATTTGCCAGCGGCCTGATAATCGGTGCGACTACGGGCATGGGAATAACCTTCAAGCCGATGCCAGCGATCAGCAACCAATTCCGGTGTTGCCCCCTGGCGTAACATGGTCAAAACCGGTTGCTGTTCCTTAAGTGCCAGATGACGTCCCAACCGCACCAGCACCGAAGGCCCGTTAGCTTCTTCAAGAGCAAGCAGGATGCTGCGTAGGCGGGCACTTGTGATGACCGTGCCTTCCGGTACAAGATCATATCCCTTTGGCAACCAAGCCAGTTGCCGGATCAGCGCGGTATGCAAACCAAACGAAACGAATTCCTGCATCACCCATCACATTTTAAAATCGCCACTTGGCGCGATCATACAAATATATGAACTGGCTGTCAGATTGCCGTAGAAAATGTCACGAAGCTGTTACATTGATCGCTTGATGTTTCATGCTGTCAGCATGCACATTGCACCGGGCGCGACGACTGTGCCAGTCTGGCAAGGCCCATACCCAATGGAAAGCCATATCGTGATTAAAGTTCTATTTGTCTGTACCGGTAACATCTGCCGTTCCCCCACCGCCGATGGCATTTTCAAGGCCATGGTCGCCAAAGCAGGGGTGGGTGATACGATTGAAGTCGATAGCTGCGGCCTTTCGGGATATCACGCTGGTGAACAGGCAGATCCGCGATCGCGCGAAATGGCCGCCAGCCGCGGATATGACCTGTCCCTGATCCGATCGCGTAAAATCAATTCAAGTGATTACAGCGAGTTTGATTACATCCTTGCGATGGATGAGGGACACTTGGCCGATATGCAAAAGCAATCTCCGGCACAGTATCACGACAAGTTGGAACTGTTTTTGGATTACCACCCGGACCACAAAGGCCAAAGCGTTCCTGATCCCTATTATGGCGGCGCAAACGGCTTCAGATCGGTTGTCGATATGATTGAGGAAACGTCAGGTGCCTTGCTAACCCACATCAGGGAAAAGCATGGAATTTGAGCGATGGCATCGCCGGTGACCACACAACAGATTACCGACATTTCCGGAAGCGAGGTTGTGGCATACCAACCGCTTTCGGGAGGATGCGTTTCCGATGTGAAACGGGCCGATCTTCGCGATGGTCGCAAACTCGTAATCAAGCAGGGTGGCGAGGCAAATCTGGAAATTGAAGGCCGGATGCTTGACTATCTGGGCAAGCATTCCCCTATTCCATTTCCGGCCGTTTTACATGCCGAACCGGGATTGCTGATCATGAATTTTATTGAAAATGATGGTCACATGAACGGTCAGGTTCAAAGTGACCTTGCCGTCCTATTGGCCAGCCAACATCAGGTTACACAAGACCGGTTTGGTTTGTCCTTCGACACGCTTATTGGCGGCCTAGATCAGCCCAATCCCCTTACAGGCGACTGGATCACCTTCTTTCGCGATCATCGTCTGCTTTACATGGCAAAACAGGCAACAAAGTGCAGGCGACTACCGGGGCATTTTTTATCGCGGATCGAAACTCTGTCGACAAAACTTGGCGATCTTTTGCCGTTGGATTGCAAACCATCCTTGCTGCATGGCGATCTGTGGGGTGTCAACATTTTGTGCCAACAGGGAAAGATAGCCGGATTGGTTGATCCGGCTGTTTATTTTGGTGATCGGGAGATTGAGCTTTCCTTCGGCACATTATTTGGTGACCTGACGCCTGCTTTCTTTGATCGATATTCGGAGATATTTCCGATCCTGCCAGGGTTCTTTGAAGAACGCCGTGATCTTTACAATCTTTACCCCCTTTTGGCGCATGTTCGCCTTTTCGGTGAGTCTTATGTCGGTTCCGTGGATCGCATTCTCATCCGTTTTGGGGTATGACGGGCACAATCAGCTTTCAAACACAAAAAGAAAACAGGCTTATGAGAACCGGAATACTAGTTGGCGTAACAGTTTTTGCCACCGTGATCAGCATTGCTGCTGTTGCACATGAAGGCGCAAAAGGTGTCGTAAAGGAACGGATGGATGGCATGGAGGTCATCGGCAAGCAGGTCAAGATGATGGTTCCGATGTTAAAAAGTGAAGCATCCTATGACCCGGCCAAAGTCGAACTGGCTGCCATGAAAATCAGTAGCCATGCAGGATCGGCCTTTACCGAACTGTTTCCGACCGATAGCGCCGATGCGGCTTCCGAGGCGCCGGCACCCGACGCTGACGCCGA
>CBIHMD010000124.1:0-7135 GCA_966210655.1 uncultured Thalassospira sp. | reverse complement strand
ACACGCCCAGCAAGCCGTTGATCCAGCGCGCCGCCCGACGATACAGCGAAATGGGCGGGGCGGTCGAAAAGGCAGTGGCATAGGCGAAATGCACCAGCGTTGAAATCGTGCCGCAACCAATCACAATCACCCAACCCACCCAAAGCGGTGTGCCATCGGCAAACCCGATGGAGATGATGGCAATCCATGTCAAGATCGCCTTGGGGTTGGTTAGGTGAAGGCTCAACCCACGACTGAAATAGCCAATTGGCGAGATGGCTTTGTCGTCGCGCGCAATGGCATCGCCAGCCGGTTGCGCGGGCCGGAATGCGGCACGAAATGCCTTGAAAGCCAGCCATAAAAGATAAATCCCGCCAGCAATGCGAATGACGGTCATGGCATCAGCCCAGCTTGCCAGAAGGGCAGACAGGCCGGTCAGGGTCAGAATACCGATGCAAAGCGATCCGGTCCCGATCCCGATGGCAAAGTAATGATCGGCACGGCGCCCCTGTTCAAGTGAGACCCCCATCAGGCCCAGCAACGCAGGGCCGGGGCTGATCAGGCCCATCAGAAGGGCGGCATAGGCAAGGAATATTCCCGGCAGATAGGGGGCGATATCGGCAAAGTCGATCATGGGGCGATCCTTTTGAAAAGGTGGCAAACATGCCGTGGTGGCGGCATGGAAACTGTACGCCCCGGTTGTGCGACTGTCGAGAATGCAAAAGCCCCGGTGCGAAAGGCAACCGGGGCTTCTATGATCACATCCGATGATGATATCAGTCGTCTAAAATGACCTCATCGTCGGCAACTTCAACCTGACGGGCGATTTCGGATAATGCCTGTTCGAAAACTTCGGGCGGGTGGCCGCCGGAAATGGCGTATTTGCCGTTCACGACATAGGTCGGAACCGACGAAATACCGGCATTGCGGAATTCTTCTTCTTCGGCGCGGACTTCCTTGGCGAACATGTCGCTGCCAAGAATTTCGGCCGCCTTTTCCGGTGACAGGCCGACTTCCTCGGCGGCACGTTTGATAACGCCATGATCGCCGGGATTTTCGCCTTCCTGGAAATAGGCACGGAACAGAGCCAGTTTCAGTTCGGTCTGTTTGCCTTCCTTGCCCGCCCAATACAGCATGCGATGCGCATCAAAGGTATTGTAGATGCGGCTATCAGAACTGAACCTGATGTCAAAGCCGACATTTTCGCCCATCATCGAAATGCGGTCGCGGTTTTCCGCACTTTGATCCGGGGTCAGGCCGTATTTTTCCTTGATATGTTCCGACAGGTTCTGACCTTCGGGGCCCATATCGGGGTTCAGCTCGAACGGGTGCCAGCGCAGTTTGATATCGACCTGGCCGTCCAGGCGTTCAATCGCCTGTTCAAGGTTCTTATAGCCGATAATGCACCAGGGGCAGACCACGTCGGAGACGATATCGATCTGCATCGGGATGCC
Organism: uncultured Thalassospira sp.; assembly: GCA_966210655.1. Lineage (GTDB taxonomy): Bacteria > Pseudomonadota > Alphaproteobacteria > Rhodospirillales > Thalassospiraceae > Thalassospira. The sequence continues at coordinate 5,702 of CBIHMD010000124.1, read as the reverse complement.
GTTGCTCATGAAATATGCCTTGTCTTATGAAACTCTGGATGGGTCACACATAATCGGTATGAGGTCAAACGCAAGGACAGAAATGCGCGGGCTTAAAAGAAACGGCCTGTCCGGGGGAGACAGGCCGTCATATGTGCAACAACTCGGCGGGGGGAGGTGGATTAATCATCTAGTCCGAGTTTCGGGGTGTGCACGTGGGACGCTTCTGATGGCAGCGAGGCCAACAGGGGGGCGAATTTCAATCCATGCCGTCGATATTCTGGCGACGGGCGTTGTCGACCATATATTCGGCAAAGGTTTCAAGGGTGGGACAGGACCAGTCAGCCGCCGTTTTTTCGCCATCACGTTCCCATTGACCGTACCAGCGGTCATCAGGTTCGCGAAAGATCGTATAGGCGGCGAAGCGGTCGGACGCCGTCCAGCTGTTTTTGCCGGTACGGTGCCAAGTCAGACCCGCAAGCAGCATGACGTCAAAATCTTCGGCGGCTTTCAATGCCATCTTGGTGTCCCCATCCATGTGAAGCCCGAAGAAATGGGGGGTGTAATCCCGATTGCTTCACAATGTATGGTAGAGTTAATCATTAGTGCCGTGTGTTTACAACCATTCAGGGGGACAGGTTTGCTATCCTAAAGGTGGATAATTAAGCGATTTCAGGCAAAAAACAGCGCATAATTGGCATATCTTGTAATGCGGTTGCGCAAATGACGGTTTTACGGCAATTTGCCAGACCGCCCGGCAAGTGCCGGAACAAGAGAAGATCGATCAGTTTTGGAATGAATATGTCAGACAAGCGCGTCTATCTATACGACAGTACCTTGCGCGACGGGCAACAGACCCAGGGCGTGGATTTTTCGGCAGCGGACAAAACCGCAATTGCCAAGGCACTGGACGAGCTGTCGATTGACTATATTGAAGGTGGCTGGCCCGGGGCAAACCCCACCGATGACGCCTTTTTTGCCAATCCGCCGAAACTTAAAAATTCGAAACTGACGGCATTTGGCATGACACGCCGCGCAGGCCGTTCGGCATCCAATGATCCGGGGCTGACAACATTGGCGCAAAGTGCGCCGATTGTCTGCATGGTCGGCAAAAGTTGGGATTTCCAGGTGACCGAGGCGCTCGGGATCGAGCTTTCGGAGAACCTTGCGATGATTTCGGAATCCATCGCGCATTTGAAAAGCCAGGTTTCCGAGGTGATGTTCGATGCCGAGCATTTCTTTGACGGTTATAAGGCCAACCGTGACTATGCCCTTGCCGCGATCAAGGCGGCCTATGAGGCAGGCGCGCGCTGGGTTGTTTTGTGCGACACCAATGGTGGAACCCTGCCTGACGAGATTTTTGACATCGTCACCGATGTCTGCACCCATGTGCCGGGTGGTAATGTTGGCATTCATTGCCATAACGATACCGAAAATGCGGTGGCGAACTCGCTGGCTGCGATCCGTGCCGGGGCGCGGCAGGTGCAGGGTACGTTGAATGGCCTGGGTGAGAGGTGCGGCAATGCCAATCTGATTTCAATCATCCCGACCCTGATGCTGAAGATGGGCTATGACGTTGGCGTTTCGCATGAACAACTGACCCATCTGCGCCGGATTTCGCACATTCTTGATGAACGCCTTAACCGCGAACCGACCCGTCAGGCGGCCTATGTCGGGGATAGTGCCTTTGCGCACAAGGGCGGTTTGCATGTTTCAGCCGTGGAAAAGAACCCGGCCTGTTACGAACATATCGAACCGGAGCTTGTCGGAAACCAGCGCCATATCCTTGTGTCGGATCAGGCGGGGCGTTCAAATATTCTGGCCCGGTTCCGTGAAATCGGGGTCGAGGTCGATCCGAAATCCGATGCGGTCGGCAAGCTGGTTGACGCAGTCAAGCAGCGCGAATTTGACGGTTATGCCTATGACGGGGCCGAGGCCAGTTTCGAACTTCTGGCGCGCAAGGCACTGGGCGAACTTGACCGTTATTTCCGCGTGACATCGTTCCGCGTGATTGACGAACGCCGCTGGGTGGATGAGCAGGACGAACAGGTCATCACCATGTCTGAAGCGACCGTCAAGGTCGTGGTGGGTGACGGGCAGTTCATGTCGGTGGCAGAGGGCAACGGCCCGGTCAACGCGCTTGATGCCGCATTACGCAAGGTTCTTCTGACCGTGCCGGAATATGTCGAAGCTGTGCAGCAGATCGAACTGATCGACTATAAGGTCCGCATCATAACACGCGGCGATGGCACGCGCGCGGTCACTCGTGTGATGATCGAAAGCCGTGATGCCGAAGGCAACAGCTGGTCAACGGTTGGTGTTTCAACCAACATTATCGAGGCGTCCTATAACGCACTTCGAGACTCGATCACCTATAAACTGTTCAAGTCCGGTGTGCGCAGCCAGCACGCATAGGCGATGTCAGTGGGATTGATGCTGGTATCGTGCATTGGCTTTTGGTAAAGAAGCGCCAATATTGACGGGCATGCCCACACTTCATCCCATGCGAAGACCGGAGAATTCAAGCGATGAGCGATGTCGCAGATGCGGCTATGCCGGATGACGCAAGACCGGAAACAGGCGGAATTGCCAATCCGCCCGTGATTATTCTGATCGAACCGCAGCTTGGCGATAATATCGGCAAGGCGGCGCGCGCCATGCTGAATTGCGGGCTGGTTGACCTGCGCCTTGTGCGGCCGCGTGATGGCTGGCCGAACGAGCGAGCGACGGCCAACGCGTCGGGAGCCGATATTGTCATCGACAATACAAAGGTGTTCGAACGCGAAGAAGATGCACTTGCGGATCTGAACCGGGTTTATGTGACGACCGCGCGGACGCGCGACGCGATCAAACCGGTATTCACCCCAAAGGGACTGGCGCCCGAAATGCGCGCCAATGTTTCGCGTGGGGAAAAAATCGGAGTCATGTTCGGGCCGGAACGTACCGGTGTGCGGAACGAACATATTTCGATGGCCGATGCGGTTGTAACCGTGCCGCTTAACCCCGGTTTTACGTCGCTTAATCTTGCACAGGCGGTGTTGCTGATCGGGTATGAATGGTGGCAGGCTGGTGTTGACGTGCCCGATTACCAGATGATGATGAACGACACCTTCCCGGCAACCCGCGATGAGCTTGACCGTTTGTTCGAACATCTTGAGGCGGAACTCGATAGCTCCGGGTTCTTTCGGGTCGAGGCAAAACGTCCGAATATGGAACGCAATATCCGCAATATTTTCAATCGCGCCAGCCTGACCCATCAGGAAGTTCAGACGCTTCGCGGCATGATTGTTGCGATGCGCGGCGGCAAATACAAGGCGTGACGAGCATTTGCAAAGATGCAGACGGTAAATGACAACACCCGGCCAACTCGGTCGGGTGTTGTCGTTTTTGCCAGCGTTTGAGATATGGCGATCAGTTTGGCAATAGCACAGTATCGACTACGTGGATGATGCCGTTGGATTGCATGACGTCCGAAATGGTAATCTTGGACCACTGGCCCTTGTCATCGACGATGTAAAGATTGCCGTCCTTCATTTCGGCTGTGATCATATTCCCGGATACGGTCGTCATTTTGTACATGCCACCCATATCCATGGTTTTTGCCATCAGGACTTTGGCCGTCATGGTGCCCGGTACGACATGATAGGTCAGGATTTTGGTCAGTGTTGCCTTGTTTTCCGGTTTTAGCAGGGTTTCAACGGTGCCAGCAGGTAATTTGTCAAACGCCGCATTGGTTGGGGCAAAGACAGTGAAAGGCCCAGGGCTTGCGAGTGTATCAACAAGGCCAGCCGCTTTGACGGCAGCAACAAGAGTAGTGTGATCAGCAGAATTGACAGCATTTTCGACGATATTCTTGCTGGGATACATCGGGGCCCCGCCGACCATTACGGTTTTATCGCTGCGCATCATACCATCGGATTTCATATCGTTTGCGCATGCGCCAAGGCTGAGTGCCATTGCCGAAACGGCAACCACCATTATCGAACGAAGTTTCATGAGAAGAGCAATCCTTGTCAGTTTGTGTCCGCGGCTTTGTTTGTTTTTCTGCGCACTTGCGCCACGCTGTTTTGTGTCAAATCGGTTCCCAAGAGTTGATCCGGTTCGAGTGCGCATGTGAACGAGTTACGGTCGCGAGCGGAGGAAAGTTCATTTTGGATCGCTTTTTTGTGTCAGAAGCTTATCACAATCTGCTCGCATAATTGTGAGGTGACGGATTTACGCTATGCCAAAGGCGCAGAAATGCAGGAGTTATACATGGATATTTCTGTTTGACTCTTGGTCAATCATCTCTATATTGCGCCTCACTTCCGAGAAAGTGGGGCGAAACAGGTGTTTTCGTCCCCGTTCCTGTTTGGGTTAACCGAAACGGGAAACTATCGGGACAATAAGTGATCTTAAAAAAGAGAGTTACAAAATGTCGAAACGTATTGCTGCAAAGCATAAGATTGACCGCCGCCTTGGCGTGAACCTTTGGGGCCGCGCAAAATCGCCGCTGAACAAGCGCGAATATGCACCGGGCATGCACGGCGCGACCCGCCGTAAAAAACCGACCGATTACGGCACCCAGCTGTTCGCCAAACAGCAGCTTAAAGGCTACTACGGTTCCATCTCCGAGAAAGCGTTCCTGCGTTACTACAAAGAAGCACAGCGCCGTCCGGGCGATACTTCCGAAACGCTGGTCGGTATTCTCGAGACCCGTCTTGATGCTGTTATCTACCGCATGAAATTCGTTCCGACCGTGTTCGCAGCGCGTCAGTTCGTTAACCACGGCCACATTCTTGTCAACGGCAAGAAAGTCACCATTCCTTCTTACCTCGTTAAAGAAGGCGACGTTGTCGAAGTCAAACAGGCTTCGCGCGAAATCCCGATGGTTATGGAAGCTGCCAACCTGAACGAACGTGACGTTCCGGAATATCTCGACGTTGATGCGAAGGCCTTCAAAGGCACCTTCGTTCGCGTTCCGAAATTCGCAGAAATTCCGTACCCGGTTCAGATGCAGCCGAACCTGGTCGTCGAATTCTACTCGCGTTAATCCTTTCGGATTTCGCGAAGACGGACACAAAACGCCCGCTGGAAACAGCGGGCGTTTTGCTTTGTCGCTTCATTATCATAAGCCCCGCACGGGACTGTGCGGGGCTTATGATTTATGGTGCTGTTTGTACCATGCTCAGCCCTTTGGCGGGGCGATTTGCTCGGACGCTTGCTGGGCGGCGACGGCAATGGCTTCTTTCTTTTGTTCGGGGGTGGCGTCATCCGGGACATCTACCTTCACATTGCGCGATGCCATGTGGATGTCGTTTTCCTTGAAGATTGCAAGAACGCTTTGATAGACGGTTTTGCGGATGGTGAATTGTTCGCCGGGTTTTGATGTGTATTTCATCCCGATCACCATGTTGAATTCTTCCATCCGGCGTACGCCCTGCGATTTCAGGGGCTCGATAAAGCTGTCACCGATCAACGGATCTTCGAGAAGTTCGGCCGAGAGTTTCTTGATCAGTTTCTTGATCTTGTTGACGTCGGTTTCAAACGGCACACGGAATTCCAGTTTGACGATCACCCAGTCACGGCTGTGGTTCACAATCGATTTGATTTCGCCAAACGGCACGGTTTGCAGGGGGCCGCGATGATGGCGCAACTGCATCGACCGGATCGAGATATTTTCGACCCGACCGCGCAGATTGTCGACTTCGATATATTCACCAAGCCGGAAGGCATCATCAAGC
>CBIHMD010000123.1:0-7135 GCA_966210655.1 uncultured Thalassospira sp. | reverse complement strand
TCTTTCAGAAGATCAGTACATGACCGCACAGGAAGAGTATGGCGAAGACAGCTTCCGTGCCGGTATCGGTGCCGAAGCGATCCGCGACATGCTTGCTGCGATCGATCTTGATGACGAACGCGAAACCGCGAAAATCGACCTCAAGGAAACCAATTCCGAAGCCAAGCGCAAGAAGCTGGTCAAACGCCTGAAGCTGATCGAAGCTTTCCAGGAGTCCGGTGCGCGTCCGGAATGGATGATCCTTGAAGTGATTCCGGTCATTCCGCCAGAACTGCGTCCGCTGGTTCCGCTGGATGGCGGCCGTTTCGCAACGTCCGACCTGAACGACCTTTACCGTCGTGTGATCAACCGTAACAACCGTCTGAAGCGCCTGATCGAGCTTCGTGCGCCCGATATCATCGTGCGTAACGAAAAACGCATGCTTCAGGAATCGGTTGATGCGCTGTTTGACAACGGCCGTCGCGGTCGTCCGATCACCGGTGCCAACAAGCGTCCGCTTAAATCGATGTCGGACATGCTTAAAGGCAAGCAGGGCCGTTTCCGTCAGAACCTTCTGGGTAAACGCGTCGACTATTCCGGTCGTTCGGTTATTACCGTGGGTCCGAACCTGAAACTGCATCAGTGCGGCCTGCCGAAGAAAATGGCGCTCGAACTGTTCAAGCCGTTCGTTTATGCGAAGCTTGAGCTGTACGGGATGGCGACCACCATCAAGGCTGCAAAGCGCATGGTGGAAAAAGAGCGTGCCGAAGTCTGGGATATCCTTGAACAGGTTATCCGTGAACACCCGGTCATGCTTAACCGTGCACCGACCCTTCACCGTCTTGGTATCCAGGCTTTCGAGCCTACCCTGATCGAAGGTAAGGCAATCCAGCTGCATCCGCTCGTCTGTACGGCTTTCAACGCCGACTTCGACGGTGACCAGATGGCCGTTCACGTGCCGCTGTCGCTTGAAGCGCAGCTTGAAGCACGTACCCTGATGATGTCGACCAACAACATCCTTTCGCCGGCTTCGGGTAAACCGATCATCGTGCCGTCGCAGGATATTGTCCTTGGTCTGTACTACATCTCGATGGAACGCGACGGTCAGCCGGGCGAGGGCATGTCCTTCGTCAATATCGCCGAAATCGAACAGGCTCTTGATGCCGGTGTTGTGACCCTGCATTCGAAAATCAATGCACGTTACAAAACCGTCGATGAAAACAACGAGCCGATCACCATCCGTGTTCAGACCACGGCTGGCCGTATGTTGCTGTCCGAACTGCTGCCGCGTCATCCGCGCATCCCGTTCGCGACCATCAACAAGCTGCTGACCAAGAAAGACGTCTCGAACGTTATCGACGTCGTCTATCGTCACTGTGGCCAGAAAGAGACCGTTATCTTTGCTGACCGCATGATGGGTCTTGGCTTCAACTGGGCATGCAAAGCCGGTATTTCGTTTGGCAAGGATGACATGATCATTCCGGAAGCCAAGGAAACCCTGGTTGGCGCGACCCATGACAAGGTCAAGGAATACGAGCAGCAGTATCAGGACGGTCTGATCACCCGCGGTGAGAAATACAACAAGGTCGTCGACGCCTGGTCGCAGTGCACCGATGACGTTTCCGAAGCGATGATGAAAGTCATCTCGGCAACGGCAGAAGGTGACAATGTGAACTCGGTTTACATGATGGCTCACTCCGGTGCGCGTGGTTCTGCTGCGCAGATGCGTCAGCTCGCTGCGATGCGCGGCCTGATGGCAAAACCGGATGGCTCGATCATCGAGACCCCGATTATCTCGAACTTCAAAGAAGGCCTGACCGTGCAGGAGTACTTCAACTCCACCCACGGTGCCCGTAAAGGTCTTGCCGATACCGCATTGAAAACGGCGAACTCGGGTTACCTGACCCGTCGTCTCGTCGACGTCGCACAGGACAGCATCATCACCCAGCATGATTGCGGTACTGAACGTGGCCTCGACATTGCTGCGGTTGTCGATTCCGGCGAAGTCATCGAGACGCTGTCGGATCGTATCCTCGGTCGTTTCACCGCTGACGAGATTGTCAATCCGTCAACCGGTGAAGTCATCGTTCCGAAGAACGAGATGGTTGTCGAAGATCACCTTGATCTGATCGAAAAAGCAGGCGTCGAAATGGCGCGTATTCGCTCGGTCCTGACCTGTGATGCCGAAACCGGCGTTTGCGGCCATTGCTATGGTCGTGACCTGGCACGCGGTACCACGGTGAACATCGGTGAAGCTGTTGGCGTTATCGCCGCACAGTCGATCGGTGAGCCGGGCACGCAGCTTACGATGCGTACGTTCCACATCGGTGGTGCGGCACAGCGTGGTGCGGAAGTTTCGGGTGTCGAGGCCAACTTCGATGCAACCGTCAAACTGAAGAACCGTGCGGTTGTTACGAATACGAGCGGTGTCATGATTGTCATGGCGCGTAACCTCGAAATTCTGCTGATCGACAAAACCGGCCGTGAACGTGCGAAATATCGCGTCCCGTACGGTGCGAAACTGCTTGCTGATGACGGTGACCAGATCACGCGTGGCCAGAAACTGGCCGAGTGGGATCCGTACACCCTGCCGATCATCACCGAGAAAGAAGGCTATGTGAACTATGTCGACCTTCTCGAGAACGTAACCATTCGCGAAGTCTATGACGAAGCGACCGGTATCGCCTCGAAAACGGTTATCGACTGGAAGAGCATGCCCAAGGCATCCGACCTCAAGCCGCGCGTTACGCTTCGTAACGAAAACGGCGAGGTCATCAACCTGGAAAACGGTCTTGAAGCCCGTTACTTCCTGTCGGTTGATGCTATTCTCTCGGTCGAGAACGGTCAGAAAGTCAACGCCGGTGACGTGCTTGCACGTATTCCGCGCGAAGGTTCGAAAACCCGTGACATCACCGGTGGTCTGCCGCGTGTGGCTGAATTGTTCGAGGCGCGCAAGCCGAAGGACCATGCCATCATCGCCGACACCGCCGGTCGTGTTGAGTTCGGTAAAGACTACAAGAACAAGCGCCGTGTCATCGTGCATCCGCTTGAAGATTCTGGTCTGAGCGAACCGGTTGAATACATGATCCCGAAAGGCAAGCATCTTGCCGTTCAGGAAGGGGACTTCGTAGAGAAGGGCGACCAGCTGCTTGATGGTTCGCCGGTTCCGCACGATATCCTTCGCGTCATGGGCGTTCCGGCACTGGCCGACTACCTGGTCAACGAGATCCAGGAAGTCTACCGTTTGCAGGGCGTTAAGATTAACGACAAACACATCGAAGTCATCGTTCGTCAGATGCTTCAGAAAGTGGAAGTTACCAAAACCGGTGACACCACGCTTCTGGTTGGCGAAATCATCGACCGTGTCGATTTCGATGCCGAAAACGAACGTGCCATTAAAGAAGGTGGCGAACTGGCCGAAGCTGCACCGGTCCTTCAGGGGATCACCAAAGCATCGCTCCAGACGCATTCCTTCATCTCGGCCGCGTCGTTCCAGGAAACCACACGCGTTCTTACCGAAGCAGCCGTATCGGGCAAAACCGATACCCTGATCGGTCTGAAGGAAAACGTGATTGTGGGTCGTCTGATCCCGGCGGGTACCGGTGCGGTGATGAACCGCTTCCGCGCACTTGCTGCCGAACGCGACAAGAACGTACAGATCGAGGCAGAAGAGGAAATCGGCGACAATTTCGGCCCGCAGGCCGATGCCGAGTCCCCGTCATTGCCAGCCGGCGAGTAATATCGCCGCGCAAGCTTGTTAAAGAATCAGAGGCGAACCGGGAATTTTCTATCGATGCACCGGTTCGCCTCGGCGTTTGAAGCGCCAACTCGAAGGCCCAAAGGGTTTTGCTTGACGCGAAATGGGGCCGTCACTAGTATGCGCCCACCGAATCTCGGGGGGTGTAGCTGTGTCGGTGCCAAATTGCTTGGCAGCGGGCGGTTTTGCCCCCCGTCGCTTGAGTGCGACTCTGACGGCCGTCGAGGGCAGGATGATCCTGCGTAATGGACGGTCCGTATTTGCGTTTGCAGGTTTTGCAAAGGCATGCGGTCGTTCGTCGTGCGTCGATAGAGCAGCGCCCTTGTGGCGTCCGTTAAAGTACAAAGGGAAAGTTAATGCCCACTATTAACCAGTTGATCCGCAAATCGCGGACTCCGCGCACCCAGCGCGATATGGTTCCGGCACTGGAAGCCTGCCCGCAGAAACGCGGCGTATGCACCCGTGTCTACACCACGACCCCGAAGAAGCCGAACTCGGCACTTCGTAAGGTTGCTCGTGTCCGTTTGACCAACGGCTACGAAGTCACCAGCTACATTCCGGGTGAAGGTCACAACCTGCAGGAACACTCTGTCGTCATGATCCGTGGCGGCCGCGTAAAGGATTTGCCGGGCGTGCGTTACCACATCATTCGCGGTACCCTCGATACGCAGGGTGTCAAAGACCGTAAACAGCGTCGTTCGAAATACGGCGCGAAACGCCCGAAATAAGGAGCAGCTCAGATGTCACGTCGTCACGCTGCTGAAAAGCGCGAAGTTTTGCCTGACGCCAAATATGGCGATAAGGTTCTGACCAAATTCATGAACGGCCTTATGCTCGACGGTAAAAAATCTGCCGCCGAAAAGATCGTTTATGGAGCACTGGAAGTTATGGAAGGCAAGGGTGCCGATCCGGTTGCCCAGTTCCATGAAGCCATGGACAACGTCAAGCCGAACGTCGAAGTTCGTTCGCGCCGTGTTGGTGGTGCTACCTATCAGGTTCCGGTTGAAGTTCGTACCGAGCGCCGTCAGGCACTGGCCATTCGCTGGCTGGTTGACGCTGCTCGCAAGCGTTCCGAAACGACCATGGTCGGTCGTCTCGCCGGTGAACTGATGGACGCAGCCAACAACCGTGGTTCTGCCGTCAAGAAGCGCGAAGACACCCATCGTATGGCCGAAGCCAACAAGGCTTTCGCTCATTATCGCTGGTAATTCAGACCTCAAGATCAAGAGTCGATTATGGTACAACGTACTCCGATCTCTCGGTATCGCAACATCGGCATCATGGCTCACATCGATGCTGGTAAAACGACGACCACCGAGCGAATTCTATTCTACACCGGCAAGTCCTACAAAATCGGCGAAGTCCACGACGGCGCCGCAACCATGGACTGGATGGAACAGGAACAGGAACGCGGCATTACGATTACGTCTGCTGCGACGACCTGCTTCTGGAAAGATAACCGCATCAACATCATCGATACCCCGGGCCACGTTGACTTCACGATTGAAGTTGAACGTTCGCTTCGTGTTCTCGATGGTGCATGCGCTGTTTTCGATGCCGTTTCCGGTGTTGAACCGCAGACCGAAACCGTATGGCGCCAGGCTGACAAGTACAACGTTCCGCGTATGTGCTTTGTCAACAAGATGGACCGTACCGGTGCGGACTTCTTCCGCTGCGTCAAAATGATCAAAGACCGTCTCGGTGCCAACGCGGCTGTCATGCAGCTGCCGATCGGTTCCGAAATGGAATTCGAAGGCGTTGTCGACCTTGTTGCCAACAAGGAAATCGTCTGGAAAGACGAAAGCCTCGGCGCTGAATTCGAATATCGCGACATTCGCGATTCGCTCAAAGACCAGACTGAAGAGTACCGTGAAGCTCTGATCGAACAGGCTGTCGAGTGCGATGAAGCTGCCATGGAAGCTTACCTCGAAGGCGAAATGCCGTCCGAGGAAGTTCTCAAGAAGTGCATCCGTAAAGGTACGCTGAAAGGCGAACTGGTTCCGGTCCTTCTGGGTACTGCGTTCAAGAACAAAGGCGTTCAGCCGCTTCTTGATGCCGTCATCGATTACATGCCGGCTCCCGACGATATCGAAGACGTGCGCGGCATCAAGCCGGGCACCGAAGACGAGCCGGACTCACGTCCGCTTAACGACGAAGCACCGTTCTCCGGTCTTGCATTCAAGATCATGAGCGACCCGTTCGTTGGCTCCCTGACCTTCGTTCGTATTTATTCCGGTATGCTTGAAGCCGGTTCTTATGTTCTGAACTCTGTCAAAGAGAAAAAAGAACGTATCGGCCGTATGCTGCTTATGCATTCAAACAACCGCGAAGAAATCAAATACGCTTGCTCGGGCGACATCGTTGCTCTGGTTGGTCTGAAGGATACCACCACCGGTGATACCCTTTGCGACACGGCCAAGCCGATCATCCTTGAGCGTATGGAATTCCCGGATCCGGTTATCGAAATCGCTGTTGAGCCGAAATCGAAAGCCGACCAGGAGAAAATGGGTCTCGCCCTTGCACGTCTTGCACAGGAAGATCCGTCGTTCCGCGTTAAAACCGACCACGAATCCGGCCAGACCATCATTTCCGGTATGGGCGAGCTTCACCTCGACATCATCGTCGATCGCATGAAGCGTGAATTCAAAGTCGAAGCAAACGTCGGCGCGCCGCAGGTTGCTTATCGTGAGACGATTTCCCAGGAAGTCGACATCGATTACACCCACAAGAAACAGTCGGGTGGTTCGGGTCAGTTCGCACGTATCAAGTTGACCTTCACCCCGGGTGAACCGGGCAGCGGGTTCTCCTTCAAGGATACCGTCGTTGGCGGTAACGTTCCGAAGGAATACATTCCGGGTGTTGCCAAAGGTCTTGAAACCTCGCTTAACAGCGGTGTGATTGCCGGCTTCCCGGTCACCGACTTCTCGGTCACCCTGACCGACGGTGCGTATCACGACGTTGACTCGAGCGTCATGGCCTTCGAAATCGCAGCTCGTGCGGCATTCCGTGAAGGTCTCTCGAAAGCTCGTCCGAAGCTTCTTGAGCCGATCATGAATGTCGAAGTTGTGACGCCGGAAGAATACATGGGCGATATCATCGGTGACCTTAACAGTCGCCGTGGTCAGGTCCGTGACATGGATTCCCGTGGTATTGCGCGCGTTGTTAGCGCGTTTGTCCCGCTGGCGAACATGTTCGGTTACGTCAACACCCTGCGCTCCATGTCCCAGGGCCGTGCCCAGTTCGTGATGCAGTTCGATCATTACGCCGACGTCCCGCAGGCAGTTGCGGACGAAGTCAAGGCCAAGTCGGCCGGCTAAGGCGAAGCCAGAATAAACGGAGTTAGAAATGGCTAAAGAAAAGTTTGCGCGTACAAAACCGCACGTTAACGTCGGCACCATC
>CBIHMD010000122.1:0-7183 GCA_966210655.1 uncultured Thalassospira sp. | reverse complement strand
TGATCCTCGTCCCCGTGAATATAATAAAGCTGATCACCGGGAAGCGTGACTGCCGGATCAATCGCCGGACGCTGGGCGAGGCGGTCATAGATGGCCGCGAAATCCGCATCCATCGCGTCGAAAAGCTGCTGATAGTCGGTCAGCACGAAATAGGTTTTCTGGAAATCGTCAATCGCATAGTCGGTTGCCATCACCCGTTCGAGGTCAAATGCCACCCGGTTGGGGTGTGGGTCGGACACGGAATAGATGGTTTCGGTCTGTGATGACAGCATGCCCGCCCCATAGGCGCGCAATCCGTGGTCGGTCATGATCAGGCCAAACTCGACCATGTACCAATACATCCGTGCAAGTTTCTTGAGCCCGCCCTTGGCAATGGCTTCGGGGCCCTTGGCGCCGTAAGCCGCCAGATAATCGGCAAAGACCGGATCATAAAGCATCGGCACATGACCAAAGAAGTCATGGAAGATGTCGGGCTCGACGAGATAGTCGATTTCCTCTGGCTTGCGCAGCCAGACGGTCACCGGAAAGCGCCGGTTGGCGAGGTGATCGAAAAATACATCATCGGGCACCAGCCCCGGCACCGCGACAAGGTGCCAGCCGGTGGCGGCATGAAGTTTTTCACTGACCCGGCCGAAATGCGGAATGCCATCGGCAGCATCAAGTTTTTCAAGATTGCGGATATAGTCCGGGGCGGCATAGCCCGGCAGGATCGACTTCTGGCGGGCATAAAGTTTGCGCCAGAGGTCGTGTTCGGCCCCGGAATAGGATGCCCAGTCCTGGGCCACGGTGTAGTCATCATTGATGTGGCTGTAATCGCCGCGCAGATTTTTGTTCTGGTCCATGACGGTCCTCGTTTGCTCCCTGATGAGAATTTCTGCATGGATTATTTTACATCAATTCAAATGTCATTTTCGCGCGATGTCGCGGCCAAAATGCATTATGGTTGATCAAATATGACCGTATAAGCCAGTTTTGGGGCGAAAAATGACCGATATGCTGTTGAGCCCAACCGACATCAAAATCCTGCAAATCCTTCAGCGCGACGCATCAATCAGCAATGTGCAACTGGCCGAAAAGGTTGGCATGTCGCCATCGCCCTGCCTGCGCCGGGTCAAGCAGCTTGAGGCATCGGGCATCATCCGCCAGACGGTGGCGTTGCTCGATCGCAAGAAGGCCGGGCTTGGCGTGCTGGCAACCATTCAGGTCCGCCTGCAACGCCACACCGAAGAAGGGGCGGAGGATTTCGCCAAGGCGATGAACGACCTGCCGCAGATCATGTCCTGCTGGGCAATGACCGGGCGGCAGGACTTCCTTCTGGTGGCCCTGGCGCGCGATATTGAAAGTTTTGGGGATTTCGTGACGCACAAGCTGTTGTCGATGCCCAATGTGCGTGATGTTCAGTCAAGCCTTGTACTTAAGGAATACAAGAATCAGACGGCCATCCCGGTTGGTCATCTGGCAGGCGGATGAAAGTTGTCGTGGCGCTGCACTGCGTCACGGGTGATGCTTGCTTTTTTGGGGCGATTTCGGGCATAGGTTTGATCCTGTTTTGAATGCGCCAGTCATGGAGAGCCCCCAAGATGTCTGCCAATTCTGCCAACCAGATTGCTGCCAATCCGATCCTTGTCGAAGCCACCCGTGGCGGGATGGTTGAGAGTTTCCATCGCGGGCGGTATGTCGTGATGAAGGCCGATGGCACCGTGGTTGCCGAAGGGGGCGATATTGACGCGTTGATGTATCCGCGATCCGCGATCAAGCCGTTGCTGGCGATCCCGCTGCTTGAAAGCGGGGCGGCGGATGCGTTCGGGCTTGAGGACAAGCATATTGCATTGGCTTGTTCGTCGCATAATGGCGAGGAAGAACACGCGCAGACCGTTGCCGCATGGCTTGAGAAAATCGGGTTGTCGGTCGATACGCTGGCCTGCGCGCCGCATTATTCATTGAGCCTGAACGCGGCGATCAAGCAGGCGTCCGATCATGTGAAATTGAGCAAGGCGCATAACAATTGTTCGGGCAAGCATTGCGGGTTTCTGACGACCGCGCAGCATCTGGGCGATGATCCGGCGGGCTATATCGAGGAAGCCCACCCGGTTCAGCAGCGCCTGATCAGGGTTCTGGAAGAAATGGGCGATTGCGATCTGTCGTTCACACCGCGCGGCATTGATGGATGCGGCATTCCGGTGATCGGCATGCGGTTGCGTGACCTTGGCCTTGCCATGGCACGCATGGCCGATCCGAGCGGATTGGCCCCCAAACGTATTGAGGCGATCAAGCGCATTCGCAGGGGATGTGCGCAAGCCCCGTTCATGGTGGCGGGCACCGGGCGTTTTTGCACCGGGATCATGGAAGTCTGCGGCGAGGATGCGTTGGTCAAGGTTGGGGCGGAAGGCGTTTATTGCGCCGCATTCCCTAAACAGGGGCTTGGCGTTGCCCTTAAGATCGATGACGGCACCCAGCGAGGGGCCGAGGTTGCGATGGGCGCGATCCTGCGCCAGCATGGCGTGATTGACGATGCCCGTGCCGAGACGCTTAAAAAGTATCTGACGCCGGTTCTGACCAACTGGGCGGGCAAATATGCCGGGGATTTGCGCCCCGCATTCTGATCTGAGGAAAAGATGCACAGCATTGCGGCCTATGCCGGAGCAGCAATTGCCGAAATCGCCGGATGCTTTGCGTTCTGGGCGTGGCTTCGGCTTGGCAAATCCGGGCTTTGGATCGTGCCGGGTATTTTGTCGCTGATTGTCTTCGCATGGTTGTTGACCAAGGTCGAAAGCGATTTTGCCGGGCGGGCCTATGCGGCCTATGGCGGGATTTATATCGCGGCGTCGCTGGGCTGGTTGTGGCTGATTGAGGGCAAAATGCCCGACCGATGGGACATGACCGGCGTTGCCGTTTGCCTTGTCGGGGCGGGGATTATTTTGTTCGCGCCGCGATAGCCGGTTTCTTTACTGCGTCGGGTTTGCCAGTCCGATCCTCGGCCGGGAGGAGGACATGGAATGTCGTGCCCTTGCCCATTTCGGTTTCAAACCAGATGCGTCCGCCATGCTTGATCTGCACGATGTCATGGGTGATGGCCAATCCCTGACCGGTGCCTTTACCGACTTCCTTGGTGGTGAAAAACGGGTTGAAGATTTTGGATCGGTTTTCCTTGGCGATGCCGGTGCCGTTATCGGAAATGCTGATCAGGATGCTGTCATCAAGAAAGGTGGTTTTGATTTTGATCTCGCCTTCTTCGGGCGCGCGCCCGGCGGCGTCGATTGCCTGCGCGGCATTGACGATCAGGTTGAGAAACACCTGATTGATTTCGTTGATATGACACGGAATATGCGGCAGTTCCGGTTCGTAGTTTTCAACCAGTTGTGCGTAATGTTTCCATTCGTTGCGCGATATGACGGTAACGTTTGACAGGACCCGGTTGATATCGGTCGCGGTTTTTTCAGCCCCGCCCGGATGGGAAAATTCCTTCATCGACAGGACGATACGCGCAACCTGATTGATGCCGTCAAGCGATTGCTGGGTTGCGTGCGGAATTTCATCAAGCAGGAATTCCAGATCGGCATCGCGCATTTTGCGCGCAAAATTATTGAAGGTGTTTTCAGGCAGTTTGTCGCGATTCTGCCAGAGTGCCTGCAAGGCAAGACCCAGAATACGTGACAGGGCCCCGTAGCCGTCATTGAGGAATTTCAGGTTGTCGCGGATATACTGGCTGGGTGTGTTGATTTCATGCGCGATCCCGCCAGCAAGATGGCCGATGGCTTCGAGTTTCAAGGCTTCGCGCAATTCACCTTCGAGCTTTTGCTGCGATTCTTCTGCCTGTTTGCGGCGCGTGATATCACGGAAAATGTAAAGGTAGCTCATTTCACCGGTGAAATTTGCCGGGCTGACGGTGATTTCCATCGGGAAGGTGTCACCATCAAGACGTTGTCCCATGGTTTCGGTATAGTCATAGCGCAGTGTGCCACTGCTGATATTGATGCAGCGGTTCAACAATTTGTGGCGTACCGTTGATTTGCGGTCGACGAACAGTGTTTCGACCGGTGTGCCCAGCATGGTTTCCATCGTGCCACGGAGCAAGGTGAGCGCAGAGTCGTTGCAATCGCAGATCCTTCCGGCACCATCGACAACTAGAATGCCTTCAACCACACTGTTGATGATGGTTTTAAGACGTTGATTGGACTCTGTTTCGCGTTTTTTCTGTTCATTCAGCAGGGCATGAATCTGTTTAAGGGCTTCTTCGCTGACATCAAGCTGATCAATGGCATCAAGCAGGTCATCGGTTCCCGTCGAATCACTGGCGGGATGCATGATTTTGAGGTTGTCGTCATTCTGCCGTTTGTCCGTCATGCCTGCATTTCCGTTATTTCAAACGTTTTACGACGGCGGTGATCCGCCACGACGAATGCGTATTGGTTCGCGAAACTTGTGTATTTCCTGAAATACGCGGAGGCGCTGCAACTGGACTTCGGAAAGGTGATTGCCATGTGTCAGCAGGACATGGCCTTCGACGGTTTCGATATCGGTCATCAGGAAGTCATTCACGCGCAGTGATTTGAGAAAGATGTCCTGTTCGCGCCCTTTGGGATGGGCTTTGATATCGTAGGAATCGTCAACGATGGCAAGAAGATCGGATATATGATCGAGCAGGGCCGGGTCATATCGATGCGGATGATCCTGCAATTCATCAAAATTCTGGGCCAGAGGCATGTCGCTGGTACTGAGTTCGGCAAGGTCATTGAGGATGCGCAATATGCGTGCGCCTAATGGAATGTCTGTTTCCTTGGGGCTTTCGCCAACAGGAAAGCCCGACCCGTCGAAGTTCTTGAACTGCAGGTAAACGATATCGCCGATATGGTTCAGGCGCGGAATATTGGCAATCAGCTGTCTGCCGACTTCCGGTGTACGGTTAAGCAGATCGCGTTCAAGCGGTTGCAGAACCTTGCCCATGGCAAGCCGTGCCAACGTATCGGGCGGCAGGGATACCATGCCGATTGGCGCAAGAAGGGCCGCGAGGCCCAGTTCCCATGGTTGCGGATAGCCGATATCACGCGCAATCATGTCACACCATGATTTCACCCGCATGGAACGCCCGAATATCAGGGGATTTAGCTGGGCCAGAACATCGGTCAGAACCTTGACGCTACCGGCCAGTGTCTGTTCAAGCAGATCGCGTTCCGCCGTGATCAGGTGATGCTGGCGAATGGCATCATTGATGCCCTGTTCGAGCATTTCGTCATCGCAGGGTTTGCTGAAAAAGCGGAAAATCTTCCCGCGATTGATGGCCTCGACGGCGGTGTGCTGATCGGCGTTGCCGGTTAACATCATGCGTACCGTATCAGGGCTGATCCGGCCGATTTCGGTCAGAAGTTTTATGCCATCCATGCCGGGCATACGCATGTCGGCAATGCAGACGGCAAAGGGGCCGTCTTCCATCAGAATGCGCAGGGCTTCCTGTCCGCCGACCGCGATTTCAAAATCGAATTTGCGGCGCATTTTACGCTGGAGCGCATGAAGCAGGTTTCTGTCATCGTCGACGAATAGGACTTTGCTTTTTTCCATGGCCACGATCTTTACTGGGTCAGGGTTTTGTATTTGTCGGCTACAACGCGCGCAATCATGCGCCATTCTTCAAGCTGATCGGCTTTGCCGATGCTTGTGAGGTAATCCATGTCGATATGGCTTTCGAATTCCTTGCCTGCTTCTTCGAGTGCGACCTGACGTGTGAGGTCCTGGGCGACATAGATCGCGGTCAGGACATTCATTTCACGATGCGGTGTATCCATCGGGCGGTGATGATAGGCAACGGCCTGGACCACGGGTGCGGGGAAACCCCATAATCCCAGAAGATAGGCGCCGATTTCCGGGTGCCCTGCCCCGAATTGTTCAATTTCGGCCTGTTCGATAGGGACATGTTCGTTTTCAACCCGTTCAATCACTTTGGTCATTTCTGCGTTGCGATTGGCGTAAAGGATCAGGCTGCCGACGTGGCTTAGCATACCGGTTGACGGGACGGCGTGGCAGATGGCGCGCGGAAGCTTTTCATATTCTGCAATAAGGGCTGCGGTGACGCCGATCTGCTGGCTGCGGTGGCAGAGGCGCAGCAGTTTGTCGGCTTCGCTTTTAGGGCCGTCAAAGCCGCGGAAAATGCCGACGAAAAGTGCCAGTGCCTTAAGCGTTTCGGTGCCGATCATGCGCACGGCATGAGAAACCGAGCTTATTTTCTGGGCGATGGCGAAATAGGCGGAATTGGTCAGTTTAAGGACTTCGGCGGTCAAGGCGATGTCGGAAGAAACGATCCGGGTGATCTGTTCCTGCGAGATTTTCGGATTTTCCAGTGCGGTAACGAGCCGCAAATAGGTATCGGGCGGTGAGCTTAGCGAATTGATGCTGGCGACCAGAGACCGCAATTCCGGGCGGGTCAGAAGACTGCGCAGGTCAAGGGCGTTTTCGATCGTTTCGATCAAAAGGGAGTCTTCGCAAGGTTTGGCGAGATACTGATGCGCCGGTCCGACAGTTCGCAAAACAGCCTCTTCTTCGGCAAAGCCGGAAAGAATGATTCGTGTGGCATGCGGGTGGGTTTTTTGCAATGTGCCCAGCAGCGTTGCCCCATCCATTCCGGGCATGCGCATATCCGATACGATGACATCTATCTGCATGGTTTTGGCCAGTTCCAGCGCATCGTTTGCGTTGGCAGCAAATACCATTTCCCAGTCGGGACGCATGCCGCGCAGCCGTCGACGCAGGCCGCTCAGGATGTTTTCGTCATCGTCAACGAACAGGATGCTTTTCATAGATTGTGGTCCATACAGTGAGCACTACTTATGGATTTGGTGATTTGACGTGCCAGATCAAAGGTATTGAGGTCATTTAAATGAAGTTGTGCCGGGCAATGGATGGTAATGCCATTGGCATCGGGAGAGTTCCATGGAAGGAACCGAAAGTTCGATACCCGTATCTATATCTTTGTATAGATATGTAAAATTGTTTTGTAATTTATTGCGTCAACTTGTTGGAAAGTGGCGCGAAAATACCAAGATGTCATATTGTGTCAGAAAATTAGCGGTGAATCCCGGCTACAATAAAACTGTAAAAACTCCAAACCTTAAACCGGGCCAGATCTTCGGGGGATCGATCCTATCAAATGGTTTAACGTACAGAGCTGATTGAATCGATCAAAAAGCATCAG
>CBIHMD010000121.1:0-7195 GCA_966210655.1 uncultured Thalassospira sp. | reverse complement strand
CGACGAGGACACCGACGAGGAAACCACCTATCAGGTTGTCGGTCCGATCGAGGCGGATATCAATTCCGGTCGTATTTCGACGACGTCTCCGATTGGCCGGGCGCTGATCGGCAAGGCTGTTGGTGAATCCGTAGAAGTCACCGTTCCCGGTGGCACAAAAAGCTACGAGATCCTGAAGGTCGAATTCGCCTGATCCTATTACAGTATCTCGCGAAAGTACGGCCCGATAAATATCGGGCCGTTTTTTTTTGATCCAAACACCCTGCACAAATATCTGCCATGACACCTGACATCAACATTTCCCTGGCCCGCCCGGAAAACAGCGTCCATGTCGCCGACATGTCCAATGCCCTGCATGTCGAACTTGATTACGACAGTCCGCCTCATACGACCGAAAGCATCCATGAAATGATGTTCGGGCCAAAGGCACTGATCAAAAGCCTGATCGCCTGGCACGGAAATCGCGCTGTCGGACAGACGATCTTTCAGCCATTCTATAACCCGGATTACTCGAAGATCGGGTTATGGATGACCGAGCTTTACGTTGTGCCCGAGATGCGTTCGGAAAAGGTTGGAAACAGGTTGATGAAGGCTCTTGGCAAATTCGCCATCGACGAAGGCTATATTTCGATGTGGTGGTCCGTCCTGCATCGCAACGAAGCTGCCTGCCGGTTTTACGAACGGCTCGGTGCGCGCAACTCTGGCGCCCTGCAATATGAAATTGATGGCAACGAATTGCGGAACCTTGCCAAGCAGCTTCCCTAATATACAAAAAGCCGGGTCACTATCCCGGCTTTTTGCATCGGTGATGCAAAAGCGCTCAATCGCTTTTTGCCAACCGGTCCAGAACCGTTTCAACATTGCGGTTAAGTGCGGTTGCCTCCTTCCCTAAATGATCTGCACTACCCGACATTTCGCTTGATGTCTGTCCGGCCTCGTCTGCCACTGCCGACAACTGGTGGATCAATTCCGCAAGGTCGCGGGTGGCATCGACGGTCACATTAAGACTTTGCGCGATCTCGCGCGTTGCGGACTGCTGCTGATCCATGGTCGATGCAATGGTGCTGGCAACTTCGACCATGCTTTCGATGCTTTCCGATACCCCCTTCACCGCCGCAACAGAATCCCCCGTCGCAGACTGGATTTCTGCAATCTGTTGCGCAATTTCATCAGTTGCGCGCGCTGTCTGATTCGCGAGATTCTTGACCTCGCCTGCCACCACGGCAAAACCCTTCCCTGCCTCGCCGGCCCGTGCTGCCTCAATTGTTGCGTTCAGCGCCAGCAAGTTGGTTTGGGCTGCAATATCTGTAATCAGATTGACCACTTCGCCAATCTTTTCTGCGGCTTTTGACAACCATTCAATGCGGTCACTGGCCTGACCGGAACGTGCAACCGCATCGTCGGTAATGCTGCGCGCACGATCCACCTGTCGGGAAATTTCTCCTGCCGAAGCGTTGATTTCCTCAACCGCCGATGCTGCGGCCTGCACATTAGTAGAAGTTTCCTCGGATGCATGCACGGCACCGCGCGATGCCTCATGCGCAGTGCGGGCGCGGTCTTCCATATGCTTGGCGCGTTTTTGCAATTGTACGGATTCCGCGTCAACCGCTCCGGCCGACTGCCCGATATTTTCCCGGATCTGACTCGCCAGTTCAGTACGGAAGCGTGCACGTTCCGCCTGACGCTGCGCCCGCATCTGTTCGTTTTGTACCAACAGATCCTCGGCCCTACGTGCCGCATCCTCGGCGTGCGATGTGGCTTTCTCGGCATCGGCAAGGGCACCGTACAATCGAACGCAGGACCATATCAGAACACCAGCTTCGGCCACGACAATGACCGCATGCAGGACAACCCTGAAGAATTGACCGCCATCGGGAAACACCCAGAACGGCAAGGCAAAATTCAGGATCAGGTGATGGGCTGCGACCACGACTGACGCGACAACAATGGTCCGCCAGCAAACCAATGATCCCAGAACGGCAAGCGTGGCGAAGAAATACATATGAATATCGATTTGCCAGTGATGACCGCGAAACGCGTAAACCAGCACACTGACCTGCAACATAAGTGCGGTTGCAATCATGAACCTGCTAATCGGGGCATGCGCATCGGCAAAACGGTAGGTCACATAGGCAATAATGGCGAATATGGCACTAGCGATGAGTGGGGAAACCGCATCGTCACTCGCGACATAGCCTGCAATACCACTAAGCGGTACATGTATCAGAAGGATGACCAAAAGGGCTTGTGTAGCACGCGCCCTGATTTCACTTAGTTTTTCCATTGCTAGATATCCAGCTTCTAAAAGGTGTTCAGATCACCGTCCGCAAGCGCACAAATAGACAGGACAATCGGGTTTAAGGAGAACAAGGCACCAAAATCATCTGCCTCGGGAGCAGTGCCGTCATCGCGGATAACCACTGCGATATTCCCGAGCCCGCCAAAGCGAACAACACGTCCACCATTTGCCCCCACACGGGTCAGAATTTCATCTTCGCTCATCGAAAACGGAAACATCATGCCGACTTCGCGTGCATCGCCTACCGGTTGATAAGTCATCACAATCAACATGATCACACCTGCAATCGCAAAAAACCCGGCGGGAACGATGCCACGCCAGTGATCCCCGGATTCCGCAAGGATTTCCTTTTTCATGTTTTCCAGTTTCGTGTTCCCATCCGCATTCTCAGCAGGCAATTCCTGCGACGCATCCCGATATGCCAGAGTAAGAGGGTCTTAGCCCAATTACGCAGCTTTACGTTTGATCTGGCGCATTGGCCCACCAGATGGCGATATAAACTCCAATCAGGTCACTAGCTATACAGATAAGAACTACGGCATAAGCCTACAATCTGCTCATTATGGAAATAGATGCAGACAAAGCACTGGACTTGTAATGATTTTTGGGACAGTTCCGAAATGAACGTTCCAAAATATCTGTTATAGACATAAGTCGTGTGCAACACCCGGCTCAGGGGACATCAGACGTCTCGAAGCTGAGCCGGTCAAATGACCGACCCGGCTTCGATTAACAACAAACCAGTCGATGGCACCCGGACAAAACAAAACCCGCAACCAAAGGGTGCCGGTTTCAATAGAACGGAATTGACAGAATTCAGATCAGTCCTCGGCCTCGATATCAATCGGAACGCCGGGCTGGTTTTTGGCCGTGCGAATCGAAAGTGCCGATTTGACGTGATTGACGTTTTCCGCAACCGTCAGTTCGGTCGTCAAGAACTTCTGATATTCGTCCCAGCTGTGCGAAACGATTTTCAACAGGAAATCCATTTCACCGGCAACCATGTGACATTCACGCACTTCCGGCCATGCCGCAGCACGGCCTTCAAAGGCGCGCAGATCATGTTCTGCTTGGCTTGCAAGACCAACCAGCGCAAACACGGTTACATTGTAGCCCAGCGCCTGGGCATCAACGTCGGCATGATAGCCCTGAATGAAACCTGCTTCTTCCAACGCACGGACACGACGCAGACAGGGCGGCGCAGAAATACCTGCACGGCGTGCAAGTTCCACATTGGTCATGCGGCCATCTTCCTGGAGATCGCGCAGAATTCTGCGGTCGATCTTGTCGAGTTTGACCCGTTGCATTTATCCCTCGATTCTGTGCGCTGAACTTACCCCGGACGAAACAATATTACAGGGGGCCAGTACGCTGGCAATAATATATTCGGTGACAGAATGCAATCTGCCCTTTTGTAATGCGCATGAATGCATTGCATAAATTTGTATCAAAAGGTTGCAAACCGCCATTTTCCGCCAATCGGAATGACAGGCTGAAAGGCATCATCGGACACCCTTTCGAAAACCTTGCAAAACATCGCGCGAGGCGGTTGCGCAATGCCATATCACCCCATATGTTCGGAACCTGTTTTTCACCGACCACAATATGCAAAGCACATGGCTCAGGAACATAACACCAAAGTCCTCATCATCGGATCCGGCCCGGCCGGTTACACAGCAGCAATTTATGCTGCACGCGCCAATCTGGAACCCATGATGGTTATGGGCCTGCAACCGGGTGGTCAGTTGACGATCACGACAGATGTCGAAAACTATCCCGGTTTTGCCGATGTCATCCAGGGCCCGTGGCTGATGGATCAGATGAAGGCGCAGGCCGAGCATGTCGGAACCAGAATGGTTCACGACCTGATCACCGAGGTCGACTTCTCGAAACGTCCCTTCGTCTGCAAGGGCGATTCGGGTGATATCTATGTCGCTGAAAGCGTAATTATTTCAACCGGAGCACAGGCACGCTGGCTTGGCCTTCCGGGCGAGGCGAAATTTAACGGTCGCGGCGTTTCGGCATGTGCCACCTGCGACGGTTTCTTCTATCGCAACAAACCGGTCGTCGTTGTTGGCGGCGGCAACACTGCTGTTGAAGAGGCCCTTTATCTTGCCGGGATTTGCTCGAAGGTGACACTCGTGCATCGTCGCGACGAACTGCGGGCTGAAAAGATGCTGCAGGATCGCCTGCTGAAGCATGAAAAGATCGACGTGGTCTGGGACAGTGTCATTGACGATATCCTAGGTGGCGACGGCCCGATGGATGGAGTTGAAGCCGTTCGCCTGCGCAATGTCAAAACCGGCGATCTGACAGACATCACCGCTGACGGGTTCTTTGTTGCGATCGGTCATGATCCGGCGACTGCCGTGTTCAAAGGACAGATCGACATGGATGACGAAAATTACATCCTCGTCAAACCGGGCAGGACCACAACCAACGTTCAGGGTGTCTTTGCCGCAGGCGACGTTACCGACAAGATTTACCGTCAGGCGGTAACCGCGGCGGGCATGGGTTGTATGGCAGCCCTCGAAGCCGAAAAGTTCATTGCCGAACACAACGAATAATCGCGGCAAACAGAACCGGATATGACAAAGGGGCGCCATCGGCACCCCTTTTTTGTGCCTATTGGCAAGAAACAGAACCGGGTTTGGGCAGCGTGAACGCGCCGCGTTCGGGCAATCCCCTGAGTTCATTTACAAATTCGGCGTGAACGAAATCACCCCTTTCGCAATTGGTTGCTTGCAGATCGCGCCAAAGGCCTCATATTGATCTAATGATATCAGTTTGGAAGCAATTCCACATGCGGCTTAATAGTGTGGAAACCAAATGCTTCTAAGAAGAAGATAAAGAAGTATCAGGGGACTGGCGCGGCAATGGCGCGACAGTGACATTAGGAGCAGGTCTATGGACTGGGACAAGCTGCGTGTTTTTCACGCTGTTGCGGAGGCGGGAAGCTTCACACACGCGGGGGAAAATCTCAATCTGAGCCAGTCGGCGGTCAGCCGACAGATCAGCGCACTTGAAGAAAGCGTCAAGGTGCCGCTATTCCACCGCCACGCCCGCGGCCTGATCCTGACCGAACAGGGCGAACTTCTATATCGCACGGCCCATGATGTGTTTGCCAAGCTTTCCATGGCCGAAGCCCGCATTCGCGAATCCAAGGAACGTCCCAGCGGTCCGTTGAAAGTCACCACCACGGTTGCCTT
This sequence comes from uncultured Thalassospira sp., assembly GCA_966210655.1. Lineage (GTDB taxonomy): Bacteria > Pseudomonadota > Alphaproteobacteria > Rhodospirillales > Thalassospiraceae > Thalassospira. The sequence goes on along the minus strand of CBIHMD010000121.1, from coordinate 1,687 downwards.
TGGTTCAACCTGGCTGACACCACGCATCAACGAATTCCTTGAACGCTATCCGGAAATCGAATTGTCGCTGGTGCTCAATGACGAGGAACTCGATCTTGCCATGCGCGAGGCCGATGTTGCTATCCGCATGCAGCCCCCACGTCAGGCCGATCTGGTCCAGCGTCAATTGATGACGCTGCGATATCACGTCTTCGCATCGCCGGAATATATCAAGCAGTTCGGCATTCCGAAAAAGCCCGAAGATCTGAAAGATCATCGCCTGATCATTTACGGTGCCGATGCGCGCCCGCCAGTTTCCAACGTCAACTGGATGATGGCCGTTGCCCAGCAGTTCAAACCGGACATGCGACCGATCCTGAAACTGAACAATATCTATGGCATCTTCCGTGCGACCGAGTCAGGGCTTGGGATTTCTGCCCTGCCCGATTACCTGCTGCCAGCCGATAGCAATCTGGTCCGCATTCTGCCGGAACTCGAAGGGCCAAGCTTCGATGCCTATTTCGTCTATCCAGAAGAACTCCGTCATTCCAAACGCATTGCCGTTTTCCGCGATTTCCTGATCGAGGAAATCAGCAAGGTCAAAGCCAAGATGAATGCTGCTGCTGCCACCGATTGACGCAGACGGTCGCCAAAAATTCAAAGCCATGCAACAAAACTGGAGCGGGGATTTTTTTTCGAGTATTCCCGATCAAAAACACAACCCATGATTTATAAAAACCAGACCCACGATGCGCTTTGACAACAAAGCCTGAAAGCGTATGCCGTCAAAAATCCTCCACCAGACAAGTTTATCGGTCCGTAAAATCAGCGTTTCAGGGAAAATGCAGTCATAATAGCTTCAATTTACTGACATTTTTTTGCCATGCACTGAGCGCATGGTTGGATTGTGGTTATTCTATTTTTAAGCGTTAGATCATATGCGTATATTCACATCAGAAGTTGTTAGCGACCGCGAAAGCGACGAGCGCTTTCATCTTTCCCTGATCTCCGCATGATCCGTCTGCCGAAACGTTATTCGGCTTGGAATCTTCCCTGGGTTCCACGTCTCCCAGACGTTAAAGCCTCCCTGTTGATCTTGCCGGTAGCTCCCCCTAGCTACCGGCATTTTTTTTCGCATTCGCACAATTAAGTAGCAGTGCATTGATCAAAAGATTGGGAACAAGCGCATTAGAACCCATAAATATTGCTTGTATTTCAGATATTTAACGTCTGAATTTTCGCAGCCCAAGATTTATGCATTTTACGCATGGCTGAATGAGCAATTTGACAGTGGTGTTTCCCGTCAAAAACGCTATCTTCCTCTTCGAACCGCAGCGGTGAATAACTGCATCGCGGTACAGAGTTTTCTCCCTGACCGAATTTTCGGTCTTTGCCGGGCGCCCTGCCCGGCATACCCAGGGCCCTGAGAAGGGTCCTACGTCTCCCAGACGTGAAGCCTCCCTGATAAACTTGCCGGATACCAAGCGTATCCGGCTTTTTTTTGTCTAAATGGTGCCGCTGGGGACTATCTGGGGACTAATTTTCAGAAACTCGCCCTTATTCCCAAAGCAGGACAACAGAAAGCGCACGGCGCATTAGCAGCCCTTAAAGCCTCAAGAATCTCTCGCGCGTACCGGTCCGGAAATGTTTCATTATGAAACTTCCGCCGGATCAACCTGCGAAAAACTGAAACTGTACAACAGTTTCC
>CBIHMD010000120.1:0-7260 GCA_966210655.1 uncultured Thalassospira sp. | reverse complement strand
GGCTGCAATGTCTGTTTGTGCCTGAGCCATCATCCCGCTCCCAAACCACATATGTGCTTTTAAATGACCCCAGCCCACTTAAGAATCGTGACTTTAAGTCATTTGTTTTGCATTGCACAGAAATAATTTGGAAACAGCACGTTCACAATTACGCGACGATTAAACTGACAATACCAGTTTAATCAATCATCTATAAGGTCATGATTATTAGGAATCTTCGGGAGATATGTAGAATAACTCTGTCAGTTGGTCATTTAGCAAAAGTACGAATTTATGACGCCGTAATTGCCTTGCGGCGCAACATTCTGATCGATGCCAAAAGCTCACCGCCGACGATCAAAAGGCAACCAGTAATCACCGCCGGACTGGCATCGGGCTTGCTAAAGGCAATCAATAAAATCGTGCTGAGCAAAGGAGCACCATAGGACGCAACGCCAAGCGCCTGTATGTCGCCGTGCTTGGTCCCGTAATCCCAGACAAAAAACGCAGCCCCCACCGGGCCAAGCCCAAGTCCGACAATCGCAAGCCACTGCCCGGTATCAGGCATGACCCAGATATCAGTCACGCCATGCGTTATGAACCCCAGCACCGCCGCCCCGCAAAGTCGAAGAACCGCCCCGGAAATGTGATACCAATGCAATCTTTCGCCCGGAAAAAGGGCCGAAAGCAGCACGATGAAAAGCGGCCAGAGATAGGCAATCAGACTGGCATCAACCGCTGGCGCATTCGCCAAGGCAACAAAATAGAAGAAATGATAGCCAAACAGTCCGCCGACACCCAGTACCTAGGCACCAATCGGTTGCCTTAATGCCCTAAAGGCTGAAAAACTACCACGGGCAATCCAGATGAAACTGAAAATAGCAGCAACAGAAAAGCAAAGACTGACCAGTTGAAAAGGCGGGATAGCGCCGACTTCGGTTGTGAACAAAGCCAGCAACGCCCAAAATACAATTGCAATGCCCCCAATCATGGTGGCCTTTGTACGAAGATCAAGCAAAGTCATCGACGCCATCCCGGAGTTCAACTAATCGCAGGGGCAATCAAAGCAGCCAGGGGTGTAAACGTCTTTGCTGAAACTCCGGATTTTGCGGTCAATCGACCGGTAATATCAGAATAAGAGAACTCAGGCACTTGCCATGCGGGTCAAGCGCAAGAGACCGTGTAACGCCACCTCCAAGAGCATCATGCATGACAAAGTTCAATGCATGAATACCCGGCAACTCATACCGGATCACCTCGCCCGCAACCAGCCCGGCAAAATGCTGCTTGACGCGATCTGCGGTGACTTTTTCCAATATCTGCTCCCAATGCGATGGGTCGTAGGCAATCACGGAAATATTGGAAATATTGCCTTTATCACCGGTTCGGGAATGGGCGATTTCGCGTAACAGCATGATCAGGCCTCCAATATCTCGACGGTGGTTTTGGCCTGCGCTTCCGGCAGAAGACCCGAAACAATCGCAATGATTTCGCGCGCCGATTTCGTCACTCCACCGCCTGCAGCCGGACCGTTAAGATAAAGACTTTCGACTTCTTCGCCGATACGTACCGCATCGGCTAGGTTATCCATCCTGCCAACAAAACGGACACGCACTTCGGGTATATCTTCCGGTATGTTCGGAGCAGCTCCCAGAACCGCATCAACACCGATCAATTCCCCACGCATTTCCTGACAGGCAATGCCCGCAATCCCGATGCGTTCTTTGAGGATATCAAGCGCGAGGCGCCCGCGTTTGCGCGCGCCCGGCCCGGCATAGGAAATCTGGCCCTCGCCGATACATGAATCGACATAGCCGATCGAAACCTTGAGTTTCCCGGTTTTTGCACGGCCATCTCCACCCGCAACGGCAACGCGGTCCGGGCTGATTTCGGCAACCGTCACCTTCGTGAAATCGGCAATCACGTCGGGCTGGATATAGGCCGACGGATCATGAACCTCGTACAGAATCTGCTCCTTGCAGGTCGCTGCCGTAACGCAGCCGCCGGTTCCATCAACCTTGGTGATCACCGCATTGCCGTCTTCACCAATTTCAGCAAGTGGGAAGCCAAGTCGGGCCAGTTCAGGAACATCCTTGAAGCCCGGGTCGGCAAAATACCCGCCGGTCACCTGCCCCCCGCATTCCAGCAAATGTCCGACCAGCGTCCCGCGTCCCAGTCGTGTCCAGTCATCCATTTCCCAGCCGAACTCATAAATCTGTGGTGCCAGAAACATCGCAGGATCGGCCGCACGCCCGGTCAGAATGACGTCCGCACCGGTCGCCAGTGCCTCCACAATAGGTCCGGCACCAAGATAGGCATTGGCTGAAACCAGCTTCCGGTCAAACGCTCCCAACAAGCAGCCTGCATCATCGATATGGAATGTCTCCGGATCAAGCACGGACAAAACATCATCCCCGGTCACAGCCGCGACACGCAAACCGGAAAGACCAAGTTCTCGGGCCACCGCCAACGTCTTTTGTGCCGCTGCATGCGGGTTTGCCGCCCCCATATTGGAAATAATGCGAACACCCTTTTCCCGGCAAATTGGCAATACCGCCCTCATCCGCCGTTCCAGCAGCGGGTCATATCCGGCATCCGGGTTACCCATCCGTGCCTGCTGCGCAAGGGCAATGGTACGTTCAGCCAGGCACTCAAATACGAGGTAATCGAGCTTCCCGTGCCTGACCAGCTCGACAGCAGGCTCTATCCTGTCCCCGGCAAAGCCGGCACCGGTTCCAATCCGCAAGGTTTTCATTGCGATACCTCCGGCATGGCACGCTGCTTCTTACCAAAATAAAACCCTGCTGCAAGCACGCCTGCAGCAATAAACGGACCCAGCACAAAAGGCCAAAGAGCCAGAACGATCACCGCAACCAGCATGCCGCGATCAAGCCATTTCTGCCCCAAAAACTGCTGCCCGCCCAGTAATGCCGGGATCGCAAAAACAAGCACCAACCCGGACAAAAGCGCATTAAGCACCGATAGCGTGCCCCCGCCCCCGGTCATACCCGGATACATCAGCAACATGAAGGGCACGATATAGGTCATCGCGCCAAGTCGAACGGCCTCCATCGCCGCGGGCAGCCAGTTGGTCCCGGCAATTCCTGCCCCGACAAACACCGCAACGCAAACCGGCGGCGTAATTACTGAAATCGTTGCAAAATAGAACACAAACAAATGTGCGGTCAGCGGTTCAACCCCGACTGCCGTCATCGCAGGTGCAAGAACCGCCGCAACCAGCACATAGGCTGCTGTCGTCGGCAACCCCATCCCCATCACCATGCAGACAAGCCCGACGACAATCGAGACCAGAACGGTCGAATCCCCGGCAAAAGACACAATCAGCGAGCTTAGCGTCACCCCGATACCGGTCAGATTGATCATGGAAACAAGGATCTGCGCACCAGCCAGAAGCACACCGATGATCACCATCCCCTTTCCGGCATCCGCAATCCCGGCCAGAACGCGATGGATCATCGTTTTTACCGAAAGGCTGCCATATGACGTTGCAACAAACGCCACAAGTAAACCGGTAATCCCGTAAAAGGCCGACGTCGCAACAGACCGCCCCATGAATATCCCAATACCGAGCCCGCCAAGCGCCGCAATGATCGGCAAAACACGGCGCAGTTGCAAGATTTCAGACCATGAGGGCAATTCATCTTCCGGCACGAGGCGCAGGTTGCGCCGGACCGACACGATATGCACGGTGACAAAAACAGAAAGGTAAAACAGCAAAGCCGGAATGACCGCGGCAACCATTACATCGACATACGAAATGCCAAGAATTTCCGCCATCACAAAGGCCGCCGCCCCCATGATTGGTGGCGCAATCTGCCCGCCGGTCGACGCTACGGCCTCGACGGCTGCGGCAAACGGTGCCGGATAACCAAGGCGACGCATCATTGGAATGGTAAAGTTGCCGGTGGTGGCAACATTGGCAACAGCCGATCCGGAAATCATCCCGAACAAACCGCTGGCAATGGTCGCAATCTTTGCCGCACCACCCGCCTGTCGACCGCCCAGCCGCATGGCTAGGTCCATAAAACTTTGCCCGCCGCCAGTATGCAGCAAAAGTGCGCCGAACAGGACAAAAGCGGCAATAACGGTTGCAGCAACCCCGGTCAGCATGCCCCAGACACCAAGATCACCAAGGAAAATAGTTTCGGTGACAAAGGCGACGTCAAAGCCGCGATGACCAAGGCTGCCCGGAAGGTTGTCACCCAATAGTGCATAAGCCAGACCGATCACGACCAGTGCCGGGAAAATGATACCCACGGCACGGCGACCGACTTCCAGAACCGCGAGAACAAGTCCTGCTGTCAAAACCATATCCAGCGTCGTCGCCCACGGCAGAGACGTCATGATTTCATCGTAATTCACAACGATATAGCTGCATGCGCAAAGGGTAATCGCGGCAATCAGCACATCGATGCAAATGCCCAATTTGCGCCAAGGTCGTTCGTGCCCCAACGGATAGATGGCAAGTCCCAGACAAACCACCAGCGCAAGAAAAATCGCCCGCTGGATAAGACTTTCAAATGGTCCAGTCGCTGCCGTATAGAAAACAAAGGCACCAACCAGCAGTGCAAGCCCGCTTTGAACGCGATCCAACATGACGATTTTCCCTGATATTCTTTTTATATAGGCGACTTATTACTTCGCCGGATCAAGCCGTGCCGGGATGTCAATTCCCTGTTCGCGGAACCATTTCGCCGCCCCCGGATGCAGGGGAATGGTGGCATATTGCAAGGTCAGCTTGGCAAGATCGACGCCCTTGACACTAGCCATCGCGGCCCCCTGTACTTCCTTGTCTTCCATCGCCGCCTTAACGATCTGATAAGCGGTTTCTTCGGACAGATTGGGACCGGCACCGACACCTACGCCAAAACTCCAGGTCGTGTAAGCAGGAACACCATCCGCCGCACCAGCCGGAACATCAACCACGGAAACATCTGGCATCTTTTCAATCAGGGTTGCCTTCTGATCATCCGTCAGGCCAAGCACGCGAATGGGGGTAAATGTCGCGATATCAATCGTAGAACTATCAAGCTTCTCGCCAGCACCGGATTTAACGTACCCCGCCACACGGTTATCCTTGATCATGTCGACAACGTCCGTTGTCGACCCACGCACGTAATCCGCACTCAGCCCGAGAGCATTGAAAACCGCCTCAGTCGTACTTTCGGTTGCCGATCCCTTGATCCCCGGATTGAACCGGACACCAACAAGACCCGCAAGATTTTCAACACCAGCATCGTCACGCACGATGACGTTCTGTGGCGCGCCGGTATAAACCCACAAAAGCCCCAGATCCATGGCATGCCCGTCAAAACTGTTCGTTCCGGCAACGGCGTGCTGGGCAACGTTTGTGGTTACAAGGCCCAGATCAATCTGCTGGCGTTCAATTCGGCGCAAATTATCCATGGTTGCACCGGTTTCCACAACCGATGCCTCAAGGTCTTCAACATTGTCATTAATCAGCTTCGCCACGGCAACAAAATAACCGTAATGGCTTGACGATGCCGAGGTAGAACCAATCATCAGCTTTTGCTGGGCGAAAGCCGGAAACGAAAGGCCGATAGCCACCGCCCCGGCAAGAGCGATCTTGATCATTTTCATAGGATATTCCTCCCTAAGCCCCTTGGGGCATTTTGTACTGCGGATATTTTTCAGTTTGTTTTCCGTCAGCCATAGCAAAGCTTGCCCTATAACTTTTGTTGCCTGAAGTGATTAAAATGACATAATTAGTGCATGAAACGCATCAATATCGACATGGACGAAATCCGGGCCTTTATTCTTCTGTCCGAAAGCGGAAGTTTTCGGGCAACGGCAGACAAACTTGGCCTTTCAGGATCAGCGCTAAGCCGGCAAATCAGCCGACTTGAACAACGCACCGGTACGCGCCTGTTTGATCGCGATACACGCAATGTCGCCCTGACCCAACAGGGCCGTGTTTTCCGTCATCTTGCCGAACGGATGCTTGGCACTGCCGAAAATGCACTGTCTGAATTTGATTCCTATCTTGCTGCACGGCGCGGTCGCCTGACGATTGCCGGCCTGCCGTCAGTCACGGCGGGGTTGCTGCCGCCCCTGATCGCCAGTTTCATGGACGCGCATCCAGATATTGATGTGCAGATCAACGATGTTCTTTCAGACGGTGTGATCCGCGAAGTCGAAATGGGTCAGGCTGATCTTGGCTTTACTGCGGGCGTCGTTGAGTCGACCGACAACCTGTCCTTTCAAAAACTGCTTACCGACCGATTTATCGCGGTTGGTGCGCCGGGCGGCATCCTTGATGAAAAACGTCCCTACACATGGGAAGAACTGATTGCCCAGCCGATTGTCGCCATGGCACCGGGTACAAGTGTGCGCACATTGATTGATGCGGCCTGCGCACAAAACAACATTCCCTTCCGCCCCCGGTTCGAAGTATCCCACCTTGCCACAGCCGGGGCCTTCGTTTCGCAAGGGCTGGGCGTGACAGCCCTGCCGGCACTGACCCTTCCGGTTCTGGGCAGGGAACCGCTGATCTTCCGTCCCTTGGAAAAACCGGAACTGCTGCGTCATATCGGCCTGATCTGGCGGTCTGGTCGCACCCTTTCCCCGGCAGCCATAGCTTTCCTTGAACTGGTACGGCGAAGCGATCTGAGATCGCAAATTCCCGATGATTACGACTGGTAGGATGTACTATCGCTTGCCACGACTGACCCACGCCGGAGCACAATCGGCGCATGCCCGAACCGCCGCGAAAAGGCCCGCGAGAACGCACTTTGATCGGTAAAGCCGACATCGCGCGCGATGTCGCCAAGTGTCATTGTGTTTTTCGGATCATTCAGCATCGCATGGGCACGCTGCAATCTTTGTTCGCCAAGCCATCGCATCGGCGTGGTTCCTAGGTAGCGTTGGAAGGCAGCAAATAACGCACTTTCCGATTGTGCCGCGATCATCGCCATATCGGCAATGCCGACCGGTTCGGACAGACGAAGCTCTATCCAGGCAAGCACACGCTGCAACCGCATCGGTATCATGGCGTTTGCACCGCCCGAGTCTCCTTGCACAGCCGCCGAATGGCAAAGAACCTCGCGCAAACTGTTGCAAACAAACGCATCATCGGCAAAGGCGTTTTCACTCGCCGCAATGCCCTCAATACCCGCCAGATACAAAATCGACAGATTTTCCGATTGCAGGTTTCCCTGCCCGTCCGGGGAAACGCGCCGTATCCGCGATATCGCGCGTTTCTGTTCAAGCCCCTGCAAAAGACCGGTCAAACGCCCGACA
>CBIHMD010000119.1:0-7266 GCA_966210655.1 uncultured Thalassospira sp. | reverse complement strand
ACTGATAACCGTCGGCCTGATGTATCGGGCCGATATCAATGCCGTGGGCAACCAGTTGCTTGTGAAAAATTTCGACATTTTTGACGTCAAAGACCAGCTTGATCAAAGACTGACCTTCTTTCTGACCCTTGCCCGCAGGATGGAGCATCAGGATCAGGCCATCTGTTGCCGGGCGCAGTTCGACAATGCGGTCGCCCTCGTGACGGATCGCGCGATAGACGAAAAGATCGCCATAGAAGCGGATCATTTCATCGATTTTTCTGGTGTAAATAACGACCCGGTTGCAGGTGACTGGCATCTGGGGTTCCGTTACCGCCTGTTGTTAGCTGCCGCTCGTGCCGCTGAACACGGTGATGCCATTGACGACAATCCGGCCATCGCGCAGAAGTTCGACGTCATAATTCGTTGTGCCCTGTTCGCCGGGTTCACCGGCGGCAAGGCCGTCAACCGCGAAGGGAACCAGTGCGCCGAGCAGGGTCGGGCTTTCGGGGGTGCCGATCAGATCCTGCAGGCGTACGCGCCCGATCAGCTCGATATCAAGCTGTCCTGCAAAGCCTTAGCGTGCGGCCTGCTGGGCGATAAACTCGCCCTTGCCAAGTGCTTCTAAGCCGCGGCCTTCGACATAGATTTCTTCGATTTTGACCGGTGCGCCGTTATCGGCTGCCTTTTGCCACAGATCATTGGCAATCTGGCGCCGCGCCGCACGCGGGGCCAAGCCGGTCATCATGTCGTTAAAGCCCTTTTGCAGGATCGGTCGGGCTTCGGACCAGGGTAGGCCGGTGCTGCTGCTTTTGATGCGGACCGTGCGCGGTTGCAGCAGGCTTGGCAGCCAAAGGCCGTCATGGGCGTAATCAAGATGGGTTTCGTCGTTTTCGCCGGGATAAAGCAGGAAGCTGGTCGATTTGACCGAACCACGTTTTTCCCGGTTCGGGCCGGTCCATTCGGCAGCCTGCCATGAAATGCGGGCTTCATCGGGCATCCAGCGCAGGACAAGACCGTTCATCAGCCAATGTTTGCGCGTGACCGGTTCATCTCCGATCAGGAAATCGGCTGCCCCGGTGAAATTGACCGGAACGCCGGTGACATAATCCCAGCGCAGGCTGCCACGCGCGGCCCGCATGGTCAGTTCGCGCTGATCGCTGGTGGCGTCGGCCAGCATTTTACCGCGTTCGGGCAGGGCAATGTCGATATCAACCTGATTGGCGACATCGGTTTCTTTCATCGTGACCCTGACTTCTTCAAGGGCAAGTTCGCGGGCCGTGCTGTAACCGCTAAGGTCAAGGCGGACATTGTCATAGGTGAAGTTGACCGCGCCATTGCTGCTTTCCGCCGAGGTTTCGGTTGCGGATATGCCGTTCTGCATCAGGATGGCATCCATGATTTCGCGCGCCTTTTGCGTTTCAAGCGCAAAGGCATTTGTACCAGCGGCACAAACGGAAATCAGTGAAACACCAATGCCGATGATAATACGGCGTACAGGCATGATCGAAGGCCCCTCGAATGATTAGCGGATCGTGATTAGAACGATTGCATTCTTTACATCAAATTTGGTGAAGATGGGGCAGGGATTGTTGCAAGAGGTTGCCAGCCGGTGTGAGGATGCGTCGGTGTGAAGCCGATCACATGGGCCGGCGCCACCGGCCCGGCCTGTATTTCAGGATTCACAAACCGGTTTGCTGATCGGTCTATTGATCGGCGGGGGCGCAACCAAGCGTGCCGCGTTTGTCGTCAACCGCAACGCCACACAGAAATACATCGACAGCGCGCGAGACGCGTTTTTTGATCTGTTCTTCGCTGTATTTGGGCGGGGAAACCATTTTCATGATCTGATGCTGCCAGTCACCGACGATCATGGCGTCAAAGATTTCCGCATAATGATCAGGGTCATCAATGGCAAGATTGCCCAGATCGTTCTGGCGTTGCAGGTAGTTTGCCAGACGTTTTCGTGTGCTTTCAGGGCCGACTTCTAGGAATTTCTCAACCATTGGTATAAAATGCTGCCCTTCGGAGAACAGAATCTGCGTGAAGCGAACGGCCTCCTCGGTTAGTATCTTGGTCGAAAGTTTAAGGGCGAAGTCCGTCAGGGCGTCACGAGGAGGGAGATTGGATTCCAGCGAAATATGCAATTCCGCGGAAAACTCCATGCATTGCTCTGTCATGACGGCAGCCAGCAACCCGTCTTTTCCGCCAAAAGCTTCGTAAAGTGTCGTGCGTGAGCCACCGGATCGGGAAATAACATCATTTAGCGTAACGCCTGAAAAGCCTTTCTCCAGCAGAAGCTGCCATGCAGCATCCATCATCGCGCGACGCCGTGCGGAGCCGCGAGTTGACTGTTTTTCTTGGGTTTCTGACGTTTCGCTCATTGTTTTTCGATCTTTGTTCGTGACTTTGTTTTTGGGACTTGATCATGCACTGCACAATGTGTACTGTACCGTACAGTATTTAAGAATTCAATGGTAAAGCTGCTTATTATCCCCCCGACAAGGCGGCCTTGCTTAGAGGGTTGTGAGAAGGAAATTCATTTTGTCGATGCGATCTTGTTTGAAATTTGCAGGCGTTGCTGCGCTTGCATTGATGGTTGCTGCCTGCGACGAGCAGAAAGAAGCGCAACAGTCAGATGCCAGTGCACAGCAGCAACCGCAGGCAACGCCGGTTGGTACTGTCACGCTTGAGGCGCAGACCATCGGTCTGGTAGAGGAAATGCCGGGCCGTACCGTTGCGTTTCGCCGGGCTGCGGTGCGTCCGCAGGTCGATGGTATCATCAAGGAGCGGAACTTTACCGAAGGCGCGCTCGTTGAAGCCGGTCAGCAGCTTTATATGATTGATCAGGCCGTCTATATGGCGGAACTTGACGCCGCCCAAGCGGAACTTGCCCGCCAGAGTGCGACCCTTGATCAGACGACCAAAACCCGCAAGCGGTACGAAAGTCTTGTGAAAACCCAGGCCGTTTCCGAACAGACCTTTGACGATGCAATTTCGGCAGAGGCCCAGGCGAAGGCATCGGTTGCGGCTGCGCGTGCGCAGTTGGACCTGGCGCGCATCAATGTGGAATACACCACCGTGACAGCTCCGATTTCGGGCCAGATTAGCTCGTCCGATGTGACCGAAGGTGCGCTTGTTACGGCCAATCAGACCGAGGCACTGACTACAATCACCCAGCTTGACCCGATCTATGTTGATGTAACGCAGGCCGGTGGCCGGTTGCTGAAGATCAAGCAGGCGATCCAGAATGGTCGTATTCAGGGTGTCGAGGGCGGCAAGATCGAGGTTTCCCTGATCATTGACGCAACCGGTGTTGAATATCCCCATACCGGTTCGTTGCAGTTTTCGGATGTGTCGGTCAACGAAACCACCGGAACGGTCCGCCTGCGTGCGGTTTTCCCGAACCCGGATGGTGTGTTGCTGCCGGGCATGTTCGTGCGCGGACAGGTGCGTCAGGGCAAACTTGAAGGGGCATTCCTTGTGCCGCAGAAAGCCGTGATGCGCCGCCCCGACGGAACGGCCTATGTCTATACGATCGGTGATGGCAAGGTTGTTTCGAAAGATATCCAGATCGAGCAGTCACAGGGTGAAAGCTGGTTGGTGACCGCGGGGGTCGAGGATGGTGAACAGCTGATCGTCGATGGCATTCAGCGTATTGCACCGGGGGCCCCGGTGACGGCGCAGCCCGCCGAGAATGCGAATGCCGACCAGGGTGCCGCCCAAGGTTCAGCCCAGTAAGCTGAAGATTAAGGACGATTTCTAATGGCAAAGTTTTTTATTGATCGCCCCGTCTTCGCCTGGGTTGTGGCCCTGGTGATCATGCTGGCGGGGGGGCTGTCTATTCTGCAGCTACCGATCGAGCAATATCCGTCGATTGCACCGCCGTCGGTGCAGATTAATGCGACCTATCCGGGCGCGTCGGCGGAAACCGTTGAAAGCACGGTGACGCAGGTCATCGAGCAGGAAATGAACGGGCTGGACTATCTGCGCTACATGTCTTCGAACAGTGGTGCTACGGGTAGTGCATCGATCACCCTGACGTTTGAACCCGAAGCCGATCCAGATATCGCGCAGGTTCAGGTGCAGAACAAGTTGCAGGCCGCAATGTCGCGTCTGCCAGCAGAAGTGCAGCAGCAGGGGATTACCGTTTCGAAATCGAGCGGTTCGTTCCTGATGGTTCTGGGCTTTGTGTCGGCCGATGGCTCGATGAATGCTGAGGACCTTTCGGATTTCGTGGTTTCGACCATCGAAGACCCGATAGCACGTGTGAACGGTGTCGGTTCGGTGCAGGTGTTTGGTGCGCAGCACGCGATGCGTGTCTGGCTCGACCCGAACAAACTGATTTCCTATAACCTGACAGTTTCCGATGTCAGTTCGGCGATTCAAGCCCAGAACACCGAAGTTACCGCCGGTCAGATCGGTGGTGCGCCTTCGGTGCCGGGGCAGCAGATCAACGCGACGATTACCGCCCAAAGCAAGCTGCAGACGGTTGACGAGTTCGCCAATATTCTGCTGCGTGTGAATACCGACGGGTCGCAAATCCGTCTGGGTGATATCGCCCGTATCGAGATCGGTGGCGAAAGCTATGACGTGATTGCGCGCTATAATGCGCAGGCGGCAACCGGTATCGGTATCAACCTTGCAACCGGGGCCAATGCCCTTGATACCGCCGAAGCGGTCAAATCCCGTATTGAGGAACTCAAACCTTTCTTCCCGCAGGGGATGGAAATTGTTTATCCCTATGACACAACCCCGTTCGTCAAAGTATCGATCGAGGAAGTGGTTCATACCCTGTTCGAAGCCATCGTGCTTGTCTTTGTCGTGATGTTCGTGTTCCTGCAGAACTGGCGCGCGACACTGATCCCGACGATTGCGGTGCCGGTGGTTTTGCTTGGGACGTTTGGGGTTCTTGCGGCGTTTGGCTATTCGATCAACACGCTGACCATGTTTGGTATGGTGCTGGCAATCGGTCTTCTGGTTGATGACGCCATCGTTGTGGTCGAAAACGTCGAACGTGTGATGCATGAAGACGGTTTGCCGCCGCGTGAAGCGACGCGCAAATCCATGAGCCAGATTACCGGCGCACTTGTTGGTATTGCGCTGGTTCTGTCGGCGGTGTTTGTGCCGATGGCGTTCTTTGCCGGTTCGACCGGGGCGATTTATCGCCAGTTCTCGATCACCATTGTTTCGGCGATGGTTCTGTCGGTGGTTGTGGCGATTGTTCTGACCCCGGCACTTTGCGCGACCATGCTTAAACCGACCAAGGGTGATCCGCATGCCAAACGCGGCTTCTTTGGCTGGTTCAACCGTGGTTTCGACAAGACCAACAATTTCTATCAGGGCAGTGTCCGCCATGTTGTGAACCGCAAATGGCGCTATCTGTTCGTGTATGGCATTCTTGTAGGCTGTCTGGCCTTCCTGTTCGTGCGTTTGCCGGGTTCCTTCCTTCCGGAAGAGGATCAGGGGATCATGTTCTCAATGGTTCAGCTGCCCGCCGGTGCCTCGCAGGAGCGGACAGTTGAAGTTCTCAAAAAGCTTGAGAAGCACTTCATGGAAGACGAGAAGGAAGTCGTGAACGGTATCTTTACCGTGGCTGGTTTCTCGTTTGCCGGTAGTGGCCAGAATGCGGGAATCGCATTCGTTAACCTGAAAGACTGGTCGGAACGTAGCGAGCCGGGACAGGCCGTTTCGGCGGTGATCGGGCGGGCTTATGGTGCCTTTGCCCAGATCCGCGAAGCGATGGTCTTTGCCTTTGCCCCGCCTGCGATTGTCGAGCTTGGTACGGCGAACGGTTTTGACATGCAGTTGGTGGACCGTGGCGGTTCGGGGCATGATGCCCTGATCGCGGCACGTAACCAGTTGCTTGGCATGGCGGCACAGGATCCACGTCTGGTCGGGGTTCGCCCGAACGGTCTGGATGACATGCCACAGTTCGATATCAATATCGATCAGGAAAAGGCAAGCGCGCTCGGTGTCGACATTGCTGACATTAACCGCACGCTGGCAACTGCCTGGGGGTCGAGCTATGTCAATGATTTCATCGAGAAGGGACGTGTGAAGCGTGTCTATATGCAGGCAGATGCAAAGTACCGCATGATGCCTGAAGATATGGACCACTGGTATGTTCGTAACAATCAGAACGAGATGGTGCCGATGTCGGCCTTCTCGACGACTCAGTGGACCTATGGATCACCACGTCTGGAACGCTTTAACGGTCTTTCGTCTGTCAATATTCAGGGGCAGGCGGCACCGGGTGTTGCATCGGGGGATGCGATGAAGGCAATGGAAGAAATCGTTGCCAAGCTTCCGGGCGGCATGGGCCTTGAATGGCAGGGGCTTTCCTATGAAGAACGCGAAGCAGGCGAACAGGGCCCGGCCCTTTATGCCCTGTCGATGATCGTGGTCTTCCTGTGCCTTGCGGCACTGTATGAAAGCTGGGCCATTCCGGTTTCGGTGATGATGGTCGTGCCGCTGGGCGTTTTGGGTGCCGTGATTGCAGCCTTGCTGCGCGGGCTTCCCGATGACGTTTACTTCCAGGTCGCGATCCTGACCACGATTGGTTTGTCGGCCAATAACGCCATTCTGATCGTCGAGTTCGCCCGCGAACTTTATGATCAGGGGATGGGGCTGCTTGAAGCCACGATCGAGGCCGCGCGCCAGCGTTTGCGTCCGATCATCATGACCTCGATGGCGTTTACGCTGGGTGTTCTGCCGCTGGCGATCAGTAGCGGTGCCGGTGCGGGGGCCCGTGTTGCCGTTGGTACGGGGGTTATGGGCGGTATGATTGCCGCAACGATCCTTGCGATCTTCTTCGTGCCGCTGTTCTTCGTCCTGATTGTTGGCACCTTTGCCAAAAGCCGTTCGAAACGCGGTGATGTAAAGGCCGCCCACGAACATCCGGCCGAATAAAGCAAAAAGCAAAGCCGGTCTGATTTAACAGACCGGCTTTGTCGGCGCGCTCGCGACGGTTGCAGACGTGTCTGCTTAGTCCCCCGACCCCGCCGTTGCGCGTGCGTAAGAAGGGCTGGTGCATTGCACCGGCCCTTTGTTTTGTCTGCTGGAGGCGTTGGCGTCAAGTCGTGAATTTCCCCCACCCATTTGGGTAGTTTTCAACTTGTAAGCGCTATCCCTTTGTATTGGAAGGCGAACACGTTGATTTCTGTTTCATTGATAGTGATTTTTTTCAAGCAATTTAATTGCTTTTGCGTGTGATCGACGCGCATTGACATCTAAAATTTTAGTACGATATATCTTTATTAGGGACAGTCATCCGGTTTGATAACA
>CBIHMD010000118.1:0-7311 GCA_966210655.1 uncultured Thalassospira sp. | reverse complement strand
CGGACGGTGTCGCGGGCTAGAATTGCCAGATCATGAACGGTAACAAGATGCTCTTCGTCCGGCCAGCCGGTCGCGTTTTTGAAAACAGACTTGGTCATACCGATCTTGCGCGCTTCGGCAGTCATTTCCTCGGCAAATGCTTCTTCGGTACCAGCAAGACCTTCCGCGACGACGATGGCAGAGTCATTACCTGACTGAACAATAATACCATGCAGCAAGTCGTTGACCGAAACGTCGGAATTCACTTCGACGAACATTTTCGATCCACCCTTGCGCCAGGCCTTTTCACTGACGTGGAATGTATCGTCAAGCGAGACGCTACCACTTTTGATCCGCTCGAACAGCATGTGAACCGTCATCATTTTGGTCATGGATGCCGGTTCAGTCAGCACATCACCGTTTTTGTCGAGCAAAACGGTTCCGGTGTCATAATCCATCAAATAGGCTTCGCGCGCCGTCGTTTCGAGCGCGTGCACGCTGGTCAGGGATATCGCCATGGCAGAACCAAATATCGTGGCCCCGGCCACTACCCGGTTCAGTTTCGTTTTGAACGGAATTGGCGGCATCAAACTCATAACGTCCTAACCTTGTTCTTTAAATTAACTGTCATACCGCCCGGCTCCTCAGGCGGAAGAAGATCGGTCTCTATGTCGCAAATTCGGCAAAATTGTGCAACTGCTTCAACTTTTCTGCAAAATCCGAACTATCGTTACCGGAGATGACCTTAACAACCCGAGACACTGTTTTGCAAAGCACCGTCAGCACATTCCACAACGACTTTTGCACCATTCTGGCCCGTTGCAATCACCCGTTCGAGCAAAATGTCCGCTTCGGGAACGGTGTTCAAGGGCCCAAGACGAACGCGATAAAAGGTTGTGCCCTTGACATCAATCGGTTCGATCTTGCTCGGAGCCATATCATACAACCGGTTTCTAAGATTAAGGGCATTGTCATAAACCGAAAATGCACCTGCCTGAACATAGATAGAAGATGGCGAAACCGGTTCCACCCGAACAACTGCACTTTCTTCCACCGTGCCATCAAGGGGTGTCTGGGACACAACCTGGGTTGAGGCCCCACCTTCAGTTGGTGGGGTCAGTTTGATGGTTGATTTTGTCGGTTCTCCGCTGTCGGTGATCGGTCCGTCATTATCCAGACGAACGGTCTCTACCGTATCACGCGGTGCTGCTGAAACGGTTTGCTGTTCGGCAACAGTAACGGCTGGTGCAGCTTTGCCCTGGGCTATGGCTGCGATCTGGCGGCTTTCATCTTCGATGACTTCAACCAGAACCTTGGCGGTTCCTTTTTGCTCGAACCCGAGCAACTGGGCCGCGCGACGTGACATGTCAATGATGCGGCTGTGCGCAAACGGCCCGCGATCATTGATGCGGACCTTTAGAGAACGTCCGTTTTCAAGGTTGGTCACACGCACGACACTCGGCATCGGAAGTGTACGATGTGCTGCGGATACTTCGTACTGATCAAATATCTCGCCGTTCGCGGTTTTCTTGCCATGGAATTTGGGGCCATACCAGGAAGCAATACCTGTTTCCTTGTATTCATAGTCAGCCGCCGGGTAATACCATTGCCCGGCAATCTCGTATGGATTGCCAACTTTATAGGAGCCAATCTGTACGGGCTGCTGCTGCGCACCGCCAATACGTTTGACCCCATGGACCGCAAGCTGCGTTTCGGCGCAACCGGCCAATAAAACGGTAATGGCAAGTGCACCAGCAGCCCAACGCCCTTTGTTCCAGCCCTGCATAAGCGCCTTGCGCGCGTTTCTCGGCATTCAGTTGTCCCCGTCCAGAGAATGAGTCCGCGTATAATTTGCCAAAGCAATCAGCGACCGGCGATTGCGTCAGCAAGTGTACCAACTGCAATTGCAAAATAGGTAGACCGGTTCCAATGCATGATGGTGTGGAAATTGTTATAAACCATATAAGCAGGTCCGGCACCGTCATTTACGATAACAATTGACGCCTCCATGTCAGCCATCGGAAGGCTGGAACCATCCGGCATACGAACACCAAGTTTCTGCCATTCACTGATCGGTTTGCGAATTTCACGCCCGGTAATTGATTTATCAAGATCGCCAGGAATGCTGACTTTGCGCCCCCAACGTTCATCGGTTTTCCAGCCGACCGTTGAAAGATAGTTTGCGGCGGATGCAAACACGTCTTCTTTGGCTCCCCAAAGATCAATCTTTCCGTCGTCGTTCCCGTCACGGGCATAGTTCAGGAAGGTGGAAGGCATAAATTGCGCCTGCCCCATGGCCCCCGCCCAGGAACCTTCCATCTTTTCCGCAGCAATGTGCCCGGCATCAATAATTTTAAGCGCATTGATCAATTCTGTGCGGAAATACTCAGCCCGGCGACCTTCAAATGCAAGGGTCGCAAGCGAATCAACGACAGAATACCCGCCGGTATGACGCCCAAAACCGGTTTCAATACCCCAGAATGCGGTCAGATAATGCCCGGGAACGCCGTATTTTTTAGCTGCAGCATCAATAATGGCACGGTTCTCGGCATATTTACGTCGACCTTCATTTATACGCGACTGCGGCACAACCCGTTGCAGATACTGTTCAAATGTCAGTTTGAATTCCGGCTGGCTGCGGTCGTACTCGATCACTTTCGGGATTGGTTGCGTATTGGCAAAGGCAACATCCAGTGTCGATTGGGAAATGCCCTTTGACGCCGCATCTTTTTTGAAATCAGCCAGCCAGACATCAAAGCCTTCCGTCGTAAATGCCGGCAACTCGTCCGTATTGGTCTGGGCGAACGCTGGTGAAATCGTCACGAGCATGCCGATAATTGAAGCTACAGTCCCGATGGTCCGATAATTCATTTTGCTCGCCTCGTGCCGGTTTGGTTTGATGTTCCCGGTCAATTCTTTACCAGGTCCCTAGTATTCTTTGCTGACATACTCATTTTGAGTTCTGCATATTGCTGATACCGCCTCACACGTTAAGACTTGTTAAATGTCTGTCGGCCTACCAGCCGGAATTTGGATACGTGAGAAACTTTGCCAAGCTGAAACTGACATATTGACAGGTTCATCCCGGCAATTTATTGAGGGCGCGCAGGGCGATAAACGCCACCACAATGCGGAGAGATGGCAGAGTGGTTGAATGCACCGGTCTTGAAAACCGGCGTGCCTTTACGGGTACCCAGGGTTCGAATCCCTGTCTCTCCGCCACTTCCCTGATCAGTTACCGATTTTAGCCCGTGTTTAAGACAAGTGTTTTTGTCATAGCGGTTAGTTGCGCGTCTAAATCGGTTCAGCTCGATCACAAGATGCAAACAGATAAAATTACGCGCCTTTCAACAGTGTTTCAGGCACTTGAAGCGCCTTTGTAACCGGGTACATGACACCAACCTGGTGAAAACGGGGGCGCATATTGCCAGAGAAAACCTGATGTCACTGAACATTGGCAGCCGTATTCTTTTGGGAGCGACGGAACCAAGTGTAATTCGGCGCTCTCAGAAATGCCGGGAATTTTTATTGCGTAAAAACACTTAGCGCAGCAGTATATTTGCCAAGGTTTCCCAGTACCGGCCAAATATAATGCGGAGATGGCCGTTTTCTTCATAAAACTGCAAAAAATCAGTGGAATTACGGTGCCCGGACAGGCAATTATTCAGGGGAAGAATGTGATTCGGATTGTCCAAAGGGGTGAAGCATCAATTCGATGCGGATCGGACGGAGCCGAAACAACAAGAACTTTCAACAGGGGACTCTTTATCTCGATATGAGCACAAACATACCCGCCCTAAAGGTCGAAGGGATGTTCAAAAGCTTTGGGGAGCATGAAGTCCTCAAAGGTATCGACCTTACCGCGAATACCGGCGATGTGATTTCAATCATTGGTTCGTCAGGTTCTGGCAAAAGTACCTTTTTGCGTTGCATTAACCTTCTTGAAACACCGAATTCCGGCGCTGTCCATGTCCATGGTGAATTGATCAGGATGCGCGAACTGAAGGATGGCAGTCAGGAACCGGCAGATAAAAAGCAGCTTCAGCGTATCCGCACCAAACTGGCCATGGTCTTTCAAAGCTTCAATCTCTGGAGCCATCTGACCATTCTGGAAAACGTGATCGAAGCGCCAGTACATGTTCTTGGCATTCCGAAAAAAGAAGCCATCGAACGTGCCGATGCATTGCTTCACAAAGTGGGTATGTATGAACGCCGCGACTATTATCCCGGCCATATTTCTGGTGGACAACAACAGCGTGCTGCAATTGCCCGTGCTTTGGCAATCGAGCCGGAAGTTCTACTGTTTGATGAACCGACATCCGCTCTTGACCCGGAACTTGTTGGGGAAGTTCTGCGTGTCATGACCGATCTTGCCGAAGAAGGCCGTACAATGCTGGTCGTTACTCACGAGATGGGTTTTGCCAAAGGGGTATCAAGCCACGTCATGTTCCTCCATCAGGGGCTGGTCGAAGAGTTTGGGAACCCGAAAGAAGTATTCGAAAATCCAAAATCAGAACGCATGAAGCAATTCCTTCAGCGTGATTTCTGATCTGGAAAGGCTGGTTCCGCAAAAGAACCGACCGACAGGACAGTGTCGATACGGCCTGTTCTCAACAACAAGGGAGACTATGAATGAAAAACTGGATCAAGGTTGCAACCGCCGCAGCCGTGGGTGTCGCACTGAGTGCATCGGCAGCAAGTGCTGCCTGGGAAAAGGTCGTCATTGCAACCGAAGGTGCATATCCTCCGTTCAACTATGTCGACAAGGATGGCAACCTGCAGGGCTTTGATGTTGATTTCGCTGTAAAACTTTGCGAAACCGCTGGCATTGAATGTGAAATCGTTGCCCAGGATTGGGACGGAATCATTCCGGGTCTGCTGGCGAAAAAATATGATGCGATTATCGCCCAGATGTCGATCACTGAAGAACGCAAGCGTTCAATCGATTTTACCAACTATTACAGCACCACACCGGCTGTCTTTGTTGGCAAGGAAGGCATGTCGATCACGGCATGGAAAGACGACGCCGTTGTCGAAGATGCGCTGGATGGTATGGTCATCGGTGTTCAGCGTTCAACCACCCATTCTGCCTTCCTTGAAGATAATTTCCCCAATGCGGAAATTCGCATGTATGACACGCAGGACAACGCGCTGCTTGACCTGACAGCTGGTCGTATCGATGCAACGCTGGCTGATTCTGGCGTTCTCGTCGAATGGGTCAAATCTGACGAAGGCAAGGGTTACGCGTTTGTTTCCGATACCTTTGCGCCGGTTGAATTCTTTGGTGAAGGTGCCGGTATTGGTATCCGCAAGGAAGATCAGGACCTGAAAGAAATCCTGAACAAAGCGCTGGCAGACATGCTTGCCAACGGTTCGTATCAGGAAATCAACAAAAAATATTTCGAAGAAATCAACCTGCACCCGAATTGATCGGAAAGCAGTCTAGGGCGGCACCAATGTGCCGCCCTTCCCTTATTGCCCGATCTTGATGTGGCATGAAGGTTTGCAGGAGATACCATGTTTGATTTATACGGCCGCGGTTGGCAGATGCTTGAGGGGGGACTGGTTACAGTTCAACTTTGCCTGACCGTTTTGCCATTCATGATTATTCTTGGTTTGCTGGGCGCTTCGGCAAAATTGTCGCGTTACCGCACCTTGCGGATAATCGGGGAAAGCTACACGGTTATTATCCGCGGTATTCCGGAACTTTTGGTTATTTTATTGATCTATTTTGGCGGCACGATTGCCGTGCAGAACCTTGCAGAACTTATTGGCGGTGAAGCTGTTCGTGTTGATATCCCGGCATTCTGGTCGGGCGTGGCGGCACTTGCACTTGTTCAGGGTGCATTCGCCTCCGAAGTATTTCGTGCGGCCATGCAATCCATTCCGGTTGGTCAGATCGAAGCTGCAACCGCGTGCGGCATGACACCAGCGCAAATATTCCTTCGTATCAAGTTGCCGCAACTCTGGCGGTTCGCCCTGCCCGGTCTGAATAACCTGTTTCAGGTTCTGATCAAGGATACGGCCCTGATTTCTGTCGTCGGTGTCGAGGAAATCCTGCGTAAGGCCACGGTTGGGGCGGGTACAGAAAAAGCGCCGTTCACTTTCTATCTGGTTGCAATGGCGATGTTTCTGGCTTTTACCACTGTATCGCTGTTCGTCTTCAGCCGGCTTGAAAAGCGGGCTTCCCGCGGCATTGCGAGGGCGTAATCGATGTTTGAAGATCTGATATACGTCCTGACCAAATACGACGCATGGCTTTGGCAGGGTTTCCTTCTGACCCTGCAATTGTTGGCTGTTTCTGTCGTATTTGGCACCCTGATTGCAATTCCACTTTCCGTCGCGCGTGTTTCAAAGCTGGTTTGGGTTCAGGCCCTGCCCTTTGCCTTTATCTATGTGTTTCGTGGGACGCCGCTAATCGCGCAGCTGTTTATGATGTATTATGGTTGCGGGCAGTTGATCGCCAGCATTGACGGCATTCAGGATCACTGGTCCTGGACTTATCTGCGTGATCCGTACTGGTACTGCTTGTTGACATTCGTGCTGAACACGGCCGCCTATATGGCCGAAATCATGCGTGGTGGCATCCAGAATGTTCCAAATGGCGAAATCGAAGCTGCCCGAGCTTGTGGTATGCGCCCGGTGACGATTTATCGCCGGATCATATTCCCGCGGATGTGGCAGATAATCTGGCCAGCCTACACCAACGATGTCATCTTCACGCTTAAGGCAACTTCGTTGGCATCAACGGTTACAATGATGGAATTGACCGGTGCCGCACGCAAAATTGTTGCCCGTACGGCATTGCCATATGAAGCCTTCATTTCGGCAGGCGTGATTTACCTGATCATCGTTTACGTTCTGACTTTTGGTTTCAAGGGCGTTGAAAAATACCTGCGCCGGAACGAGAACCGGAAAGAAAACAAATCCACCATCGCGAAAGCTGGCGGGCATATCTGATTTCCAGTCAGGCACGGACGATTCAATGTCGACAAGCCATCAAACATTGATCGTTCGGGGTAAGACTGTTTTTGACAACTGCGTCACCTGTTGTTGCCAGAGTTGCTCATAACGCCATCACCAACTCCCACAGGAAGATCATGCAACAGGAACGCATTGAACTGCTTCGCCCCCAAATGGGCACTGCCCGCGCGCTTACTGTCCGTCGTTACGGTAATCCGGGCAAAGGGCCAAAAGCCTATCTTCAGGCCGCCCTTCATGCCGACGAACTACCAGGTGTGATTGCCCTGCACCATTTGGAAATGCTTTTGAAAGCGGCCGAAGAGAATGGCGATATCAAAGGCGAAATCGTTGTTGTACCGTTCGCCAACC
>CBIHMD010000117.1:0-7322 GCA_966210655.1 uncultured Thalassospira sp. | reverse complement strand
TGATGTTCCATCCCGCCCCGGCTATCAGCGCACCTGCCACCAGCGATGCCACCGTTCCGGTAATGCTGTTGCCAAGCTCCATCAGGCTTTGCGCGTGGCCGCGTTCCGATGCGTCATGCCCCTCGCCCAGAAGTGCAGTGCCCGCCAGCAGCATCAGGTTCCAGCCGATCCCCAACAGGAACGAACTGATCAAGAAAACTGAAAAACTGATCCCCGTTACGGCAAACGCCACACTGAACACAAGTGCGATCGCGCCGACCATCGCCATCAAACGCGCACCAAACCGGTCAATCATCGGTCCGGCAACAAAGGCCGGTAAAAACATCCCGATAATGTGCCAGCGAATGACATTCGCCGCCGTATCGACATCAAACCCGCAAAACTTCATCGCAAGCGGCGTCGCCGTCATCACAAGGATCATGGTGCCATGCCCTGCGGCACTGACTGCAATTGCCCCGCGCAGCCTTGGCCGTTTCAGAAGTTCCAGCATAACCGCCCCACCCGTCTTGGTTTTTGCCGGAACCCCGCCATCTCGCAACATCAACATGATCAACGCCGCCAATGCCGCCAGCCCGGCAAGTGCCAGATATGATCCGGCAAAGGGGATCGCGACCATATTCCGGGTATAACTGGCAATTTCCGGCGCAATCATGGCCGCAAGAACGCCGCCGCCCACCACAAGCGCAGCCGCACGGCCCTTCTGATCGTCACGCACCGCTTCTAGTGCGGCATAACGGTAATACATCGCCGATGCCTGATAGCCACCAATCAGCAATGTACCGAGACACACCAGACTGAACTCTGCCTGATAAACACCCCCCGCCACCACGGCACCGCCAAGCACACCGCTGACCGCGCCCAGAAACAATCCGGTCCGCCTGCCATAACGCTGCATGATCATCGCCAGCGGATGCACACAGGCAAGGTTGCCCAGCAACAATAACGCCAGCGGCAGGGTCGCCAGTTCCGGCACGGGGGCCAGATCAATCCCGATCAGGGATGTCAGGGTGATCCCGATCAGAGAACAGGACCAGTAAAGCGCCTGGGCAATAAACAGCAGACGCACCGATCCATTGGTCAGTAACAGCATGTTGCCAACTCCAATAAAAACAGATGATTATGAAAATATCTTCGCCGTTCGCTTAAACCGGAATGGCCACCGGCCTTCGTCCGAAACGGTCGGCGTATTCCTGCGGACTGACCGACAAATGGCGCTGAAAGGCCCGGCGCAGAGTTTCGGGATGACCAAAGCCGCACAAGCGCGCTGCGCGCGTCACGGTCATCGCATCATCCTGTAAAAGGGCGCGCGCGGCTTCGATCCGCACCCGTTCAACATAACGTGCCGGTGTCATGCCAAGGTCGCGGGTAAAGACCCGTGAAAATGTCCGGGCCGACATCCCCGCACGATTTGCAAGAACTTCCAGGGACAAATCACCATCCAGATGGCCCGGTATCCATTCCAGTAACCCGGCAAGCTGCGCGGTCGCCCCGATGGCGGGTGTCAGATAGGCCGAAAACTGCGCCTGCCCGCCCGGCCGTTTCAAAAACATCACCAGCCGCCGCGCCACGGCAAGGGCAATCGCCCGCCCCTGATCGGCCTCGACCAGCGCTAACGCCAGATCGATCCCCGCCGTGACCCCGGCCGAGGTAAAAATATGGGGATCGCCATCAAGACCGTTTGCGTCATAGCTGTGCAAACGGTCCTCGGTGACATCAATTTTCGGGAAATTTTTGCGCATTTCATCGCAACGCGACCAATGCGTTGTTGCCATCCGACCATCAAGCAGTCCTGCCTCTGCCAGGATCAACGCACCGGAACAAACCGATCCAAGGCGTGTGACTTGTCCATCGGCTTGCCTTAACCATTCGAGAATATCGGGGCGTTGCCGCACCGAATTAATCCCATCCCCACCGGCAATCAGAACCGTATCGGTCACTGAGAGATCAAGTTCACGCCAATCCAGATCTGCATAAAGTTTAAACCCGCCCGATGTTGGCACCGGCCCCGCCGCATCGGCAATCACCAGCACCTCATAGGCGCGTTCGCGCCCCTGTCGTTCCAGTTCACTATTGGCCGATGCAAAAACCTGCAAGGGCCCGACAACGTCAAGGCTCATGACATCGTCAAAGGCAAGGCAGGCAATGGTTTTTGTGCTGGTTGTGCAGTCTGGCATGGCGATCCCCGTTCATCAGGAATGCAGCATGCCTCAGGAAAGGACTGGCAACAATGACAAACACCCCACGAATCTTGCCACAACATCTATTGTCACAATCTTCGCGGGGTGTCTCTTCTTCGCAGTTTTTTCTGTTTCCTAAAAACCGCTTCGCTGCAACAGGGCATAGAAGTCACGTATCGTACCTTCCTTGGCCGTCATATCCTTGATGTCATCAACCAGCTTGTCGGTAAAATTGGGTTGCTTCAGGTATCCGACAACCCTTTTTCGGGCCATGGATGCCGATTTACCCTCGATCAGAACGCCGCTTGAACAGAATTGCACCAGCATATAGGCGCGCTTGCGCAGATGAAGCGATGGATTGTCGATCCGCTCGATCACCTTTTCACGCACCAGATATTCCGCCAGCCCTTCGTCAAGCTTGTCGCCAATCCGCTGCTTCTGTTGTTCCGCCAGTCGGGATGATTGCAACGCATCATTCATCACCGTGACTGTCGCCATCTTGTCACGCGGTTTTGCCTCGGCATCGCAAAACGCGCGCAATGCCCGCATATCCTTGACCGTATCAATCAGCATATCGAACACTTCGTCCTCGAAATCTTCGACAATGCCCGAATTCACAACCGCCAGCAGCCAGGCCATCTTGCGGCAATTCGGCCCCATACGAGCGTTGATTTCCGCCACCCCGTCAATCAGGGCACGTGGACCACCGACATTGCGAAGACGTGCCCCGCGTTCGGCAATCGCCGTTACCATCGGGGCACCGTAAACAACGCCTTTCTCGCTAATCAGCCGATCCAGAATACCGACCAGCGGATCGGGATCGCTTTCATGACGGGTCAGGCTGTTCGCACTACGCAATTCGCGGACGATATAGTCAAACAACGCGTCCTGTGACGTCGCCAGCAAACCAGACCCGAATAGCGGGTTCAGCAATTCAAGAATATCATCAGCCGATCCACGATTGCCACGTGCCCGCCCCATCGCCAGATCGATATGCAGTATCACCGCATCGCCAAAGCTGCGTGAACTGCCAAGCAATTCCTTCAACGCCACCGGCGATCCAAGGATATCGGCAATAACATCGTCAAGCAGCTTGCGCGCAGCCTCGTCTTTTTCGTCCCCCTTGACCTTCAATGCTAGGTCAAGCTTGCCCACCCAATTGCGGCTTGACGACAACACACGCGTCAGCGCAACCATGGTCAGAAAGTCGGTATCTTCCGCAAGGTTCAGACGGCGAATTTCATCGCGGACTTCGGAAATGGTGGCATCTTCAAACGCCGGAAGGTCAACCTTCTCGACCTCGCGTGCACGGGCAGCCAACTGTTCGATTGCGCCATGCAGCTTGTTCATGGCCCCGATATGATCGCCGTCGGTCGCCTTGGCATGAATGCCAGCCACCTTGTCGACTGCGGTCGGCATCAGGGTATCGTGGAACATCAGCTTGCGCAGGTTCTGGTAATTATACATTACCTCGCAAGGTGTCAGGATTTCCTGTTCGAAATATTTGCGCAGCAGACGATTGATCGTTGCCCGGCTTTCAGTCTGCAAAAGATCATTGTCGGAATCGCAAAGCGGCGCATCGTCAATGGCCGAGACACGAACATCTTTTTCGTCGTCGTCGCCCGCACCCTGCTTTTCCAGAAGAACTTTTTCGATATGCCGACCGTCGGCACGTTCCCAATCGCGAACAACCCTAACGGCGGAGACCTTGGTCTTTAAAAGCTTCTCAGCCTCGTTAACCGCCTCTTTTTCGACATCAAAGGTCGAATGAATAATCCAGCGTTCCCCACGCTGGACCCGTACTTCATATGTCGTATCTGACATAACGCGCACTGGCTCCCTAACTTCCTGTTTGGGGCGGCATTTGCATGCCAAAACTCAGTCAGGCGCGTGTCCCATTTTTTTTGTATTTATACTTCTTTATAAGGCAATTCTGATTCTGAAAACAATAGGGCGAACTCGAACTTTTCCAATAACATCGTAAATACATGCTTTTCACCGGATTTCTGCAATCCACGATGATCAAATATATATAACCACAACCTTAAATACATATACCTCAGTCTAGGACCCTGCCTTCCGGCTCTATTGATAGGAACGGGCAATGGAATCGCTCAGTCGCGCCAAAAGATCGCTCATGGCGGCAACGGTTGCTTCGGTGGTTGTGTCTTTCGGAACTATGGAGTCGGTAAACCGTTCAGATACGGCAACTTCGCCGGAATTGAAATTGACGATTTTCCAGCGTGCCGCCATCTGCACCGAACCGTCCGGCTGGCGTTCGAACTGCCCAAGATCAACCACAACCTGCCAGACAACCCCGTCACGTGAATTCCACGGGAATGTCTCTATCCGTTGCGGACTCAGTCTATGATCCAGATTTTCGATCAGAACCCGCTGAATGTTTTCATCCAGCGGTTCGGCCCAGCGATCAAACTGGTTGATCACCAGTCGGTTATCGCTGCTGCGTGTCACGATCTGGCTGCGGTCAAGATGGCTCGGGATGGTGATCGGGCCAACGCCGATCACCGCCGTTTTAGCCTCCCCCGAGGGCACGGAAACATCATCCGGGGACAGCAGGAAATAACGTTCCTGAACTGGTGTGCTGCATGCCGCCAGAAAACCCAACGACACCACGAACATTCCCGCCATCACACGGTTGCGAATTCTTGTCGCTGTTTTCGGTTTCATCTGCAATTCCTGCATCACTCTTCCTCCCGGCGGCCCGGCTTGCCCAGAATCAGGGCATTCGGATTTTGTTCAAGGAATTCGGCAAGATCGCGCAACGACCGGGCTGCTGCCGACAGTTCCTTCATGGTTTCCTCGAAATTATAGCGGACCGGCGAACTGGGCGATGTCACATCACGCACCCCGCCAAGCGCAACCTGCGCAGTTTCCAGTGCTTTCTGGGTTGCGGGCAACACGCTGGTATCAAGGTTCGTCACAAGCTGGTTCACACCGGCGGCAGCCTGTTTCAAACTGTCCATCCCCTCGATGATTGCGGGTGATGTAACAATATTCTCCATGCCTTCGACAGTACCTAGCAGGCGAATACCGATTTCCTCGATCGGGAATGTCTCAACCTTTTCAAGCAACGATGACAGCGAATTGCTGATCTCGTCGATTTTCTGCGGCAATGTCGGCAGTTCGGGAATTTTTCCCTGCTCGTCGCCCAGATAGCGGGCCGGTGTTACCGGATACATGCCAAGATCGACAAACAGCTGACCGGTGATAAAGCTTCCGGTTTTCAGACGTGCCCGCAAGCCGCGCTCGACCAGAACATCCATGATCTGCGAATAGTCGGTATTTTCGGGGTCCTGCCCGCCAACCATCTGCACCCGTTCCGGTTCCAGTGTGACTTCGACCGGCACCCGGAACGACTGGTTCGGCACAACATATTCCAGATTGACGCTGTTGACCTTACCCACGCGAATACCATTGAATTCCACCGGTGCCCCCGGCGTCAGGCCGCGAACCGATGAATCGAAATACAGCATGTATTTCTGGGTAATCCCGTGTGCCAGAATTTCCGCCTGCTTGCGGCTATCATTCAGTCGGAACACCGTATCGGACTTCGCCGTTTCGGAATCCAGGCTTTCTTCCGGCGTATAAAAATTGATCCCGCCGGCCAAAACCGACCGCACCGATTGCGCACGGACCGAAAAGCCCTCTGCATTCAGATCAAGACTGATGCCGCTTGAATTCCAGAACCGCGTATCGCGTTTGACCAGAACATCGAACGGTTTACGAATATAAATCGCGATCGACACCTTCTCGGCCGATGTATCCAGACTGGTATCAAGGACCTCGCCAACCTCGACCCCGCGCAGCAGAACCGGGGTTCCCGACGCGACCGAACCGAGTTCCTCTGCCATCAGGATAAAGCGTGTTCCATCCGTACCATCGGGCACATATTCCGGTTCTTCCGATCCGGTAAACTCGCGCGCTTCCTTGCCCGACTTATCGGGCACAACTTCGATATAGGCGCCTGAAACGATGGTTTGCAGGCCGGAAATACCCTGTGCGGAAACACGCGGGCGCACCACCCAGAATTTGGTGTTCTCAGTCAGATAGGTCTCGAAATCTGATGTCATGCGCAGGGTCAGTACTACATGGTCAAAATCCTTGCTCAGATTGATTTCGGTCACCTGCCCGACATCGACATCACGATACCGCACTGCGGTTTTGCCCGCGGTCAGTCCTTCGGCCGATTCAAATGTTACGGTGATTTCCGGTCCCTTGGCCGACGCTTCGCGCCATAACAGCCAGCCGCCAATGATCAACGCGACAATCGGCACGATCCAGATAACCGGCAGGTTCTGAAATGCCTTTTTCACCTCGGGCCTGCCCGGCTGCCCCTGATCGACATTCCGGCTGGTGTCGTCCGTCATGATGACATCCCCTGTTCCTTTTGCATTCCCGCCCGATCCCAGATCAGCCGTGGATCAAACGCCATCGCCGACAGCATGGTCAAAATAACCACGGCACAGAAGGCCACGGCACCAAATCCCGGTGCAACGGTTGCAATGTTACCCAATTTCACAAGTGCTGCCAGTATCGAAACCATGAACACATCAACCATCGACCATCGGCCGATCAGTTCCGTGATCCGGTACACAAGCGTCCGCTGCCGAAGCGGCCCGCTCAATCCCAACCCTGTTGCAACATAAACCCAGCTCAGCAGCACGATCTTAAGGATCGGCACCACAATGCTGGCCGTAAAAACAACAATCGCAATCGGCCATTCACCCGATTGCATCAAAACCGCCACCCCCGACAGGATTGTATCGGATTCCGCCCGTCCCAGATACGTGATCGTCATGATCGGGAAAATATTGGCCGGAATATAAAGCACCATCGCAGCCACCAGAAGTGCCCAGGCCCGCGACAGGCTCCCTGCCTTGCGGTGATGCAGATGCGTCCCGCATCGCGGGCATTTCCCGCCGGTTTTGTTTGCCGCACTATCGGTTACGACAAACGCGCATGTTTCACAGGTCATCCAGCCGGTTGCCTTTGCCTGCGCGACACCGGCACGCAGCTTTTCCAGATCCTCAAGCGTCGCATAACGCAAATTTTCCGGCGCCAGTCGCCGCCAGATGGTCCTTGGGTCCAGCGTCGTACTCATCAGCAATGTCGCCGGGATCAACA
>CBIHMD010000116.1:0-7416 GCA_966210655.1 uncultured Thalassospira sp. | reverse complement strand
GAGGGACCAGCCGCACGTTCGGTTCGGATTGATCTGCCGCCCTTTACCCTTGTCGGGGCGACGACACGTTCGGGGCTTTTGACGACACCGCTTCGTGATCGTTTTGGCATTCCGTTGCGGTTGCGATTCTATGAACCCGAAGAACTGGTCGAGATCGTTGCACGCGGTGCGCGGCTGCTGAATTTCGATATGACCCGCGAAGGGGCGATGGAAATTGCCCACCGGTCACGGGGAACACCGCGTATCGCCGGGCGTTTGTTGCGGCGGGTGCGTGATTTTGCCGTGGTTGCCGGGAAATCGCCGGTTGATAAATTTATCGCCGATGCGGCGCTGACACGGCTTGAGGTCGATAACCTTGGTCTTGATAGTCAGGATCGGCGTTATCTGAACTGTATCGCCGGGAATTACGGTGGCGGTCCGGTTGGTGTCGATACGCTGGCGGCTGCCCTGTCGGAAGAACGCGACACGATTGAAGACGTGATCGAACCCTATCTGTTGCAACAGGGGCTGATACAGCGCACCCCGCGTGGCCGTATGCTGGGCATAAAGGGATACAAGCATCTGGGTCTGGTGCCGCCGCGTGAAGGTAATGGTGTTCCGCTGGCGGACCTGTTTGATCAGCGTGCGGCCAACGCCGCAGACGGGACAGAGGAATGACGGATACGCGCGATACCAGCCTGCTTGGTTATATCGAAGGCAAGCGGCATATTTTCCCGTTAATGGTGTTTTACGAGGATACCGATGCAGGTGGAATTGTATATCACGCCAACTATCTCGCCTTTGCCGAGCGGGCACGTTCAGCGATGCTTAACCTGTTGGGCTTTACCAATAGTCTTGTTGCAGAGCGCCACAAAGTTGCCATAGCCGTTCGACACTGTACGCTCGATTTTCGCCGGGCGGCCCGGTTGGAAGACAGGCTGATTGTGGAAAGTCGCCTGATCAAACTGGGGGGCGCGTCGCTGGGATTCGAGCAAAAGATCATGCGGGATGATGAGGTACTCGTGGTTATCGAGATATATCTCGCCTGCATGTCGTTGCAAGAGTTACGGGCGCAAAGGCTACCCGAAGAATTGAGAATGGCTTACGCAACCTATCTGGATGTGAACGAGGACTGAAGAGAATATGGAAAATCAGGTGGTCGACGCGGTAACGCTGGGGCAGTCGGTCATGGCCCATGACATGTCTATGTGGGGCCTGTTCATGCAGGCCGGGATTGTCGTCAAAACGGTGATGATCGGACTTATGCTGGCATCCGTCTGGGTATGGGCAATTGTTATTGAAAAGCTGATGCGGTTGCGCAAATTGCGCGCCCAGGCAAACACGTTTGAAGAAGCATTCTGGTCGGGTGGGTCGCTTGAAGACCTGTATGACCGAATTGCTGATCAGCCGCGCGATCCGATGTCGGCGATCTTTGTGTCGGCGATGCGCGAATGGCGTCGTTCCAACGCACGCGGGGTCAAGGGCGAAACAATGCGCGCGCGCCTGCAGCAGCGTCTGGAACGGTCGATGGAAATCACGCTGGGCCGTGAAATGGACCGGGTCGAGCGTTACATGACCTTCCTGGCATCTGTTGGCTCGACCGCACCGTTTGTCGGCCTGTTCGGAACTGTCTGGGGGATCATGGTGTCGTTCCAGGCGATTGCGGCGTCTAAAAACACATCGCTTGCGGTTGTGGCGCCAGGTATTGCCGAGGCACTGCTTGCAACGGCGATGGGCCTTGTCGCGGCTATTCCGGCGGTGGTTGCGTACAACAAGATTTCCAGTGACTTGAACCGTTATGGCAACCGCCTTGAAGCGTTTGTCGACGAGTTCACGTCGATCCTGTCACGCCAGCTTGACGACGCGAGAGACTGATATGGGCGCACAACTCGCATCCGGATCGGGCGGAGGACGCCGCCGCGGTCGTCGCAGCAACCGTCGCCGCGCCATGAGCGACATCAACGTCACCCCGATGGTCGACGTGATGCTTGTTCTGCTGGTGATCTTTATGGTTGCCGCACCGTTGATGACGGTTGGTGTGGAAGTTGACCTGCCTGAAACATCGGCAGCGCCAATGACAGGCCAGGACGAACCGCTTGTCGTGTCGGTCACCGGTGATGGCACCCTTTATATTATGGATAGTGAAGTCCCGCAGGACACGCTGGCCGAGAAGCTTTCGGCCATTACCGAGAACAAACGCGATACCCGCATTTTCGTGCGCGGTGACCGGGCAATCGATTATGGCCGTGTGATGGAAGTCATGGGCCTGATCAGTGAAGCCGGGTTTAGCAAAGTTGCGCTGATCGCGGAGCTGCCCGAAAAGGGCAAGTAAACCGACATGTTACGCAGTGTTCTGATTTCCCTGGCAGCCCATCTGGCGATCTTTTTGATTGCCTGGTTAGGCTTGCCGGAACTGTTCGAGGAAACGCCGCTGGAACTGCAGTCGATTTCGGTCGAGGTGGTCACGGTCGATGAATTCTCGGCGGCTCCGACCAAGGCGCTGCCAAAGCCGAAAGCCGAAGAAAAGCCGAAACCGAAACCGGCCCCGAAGCCAGAGCCAAAGCCCGTTCCGAAGCCGGAGCCAAAACCGGAACCCAAGCCGGAACCAAAGCCCGCGCCGAAACCGGAACCAAAACCGGAGCCGAAGCCAGAGCCAAAACCGGAACCGAAGGTCGAACCGAAACCACAGCCCAAGCCGGAACCAAAACCCGTTCCGAAGCCTGAAGTGAAGAAGGAACCGACCCCGACCCCGGAAAAGCCGAAACCGAAGCCGGTTGAAGCCAAAAAGCCGGAGCCAAAACCGGAACCGAAGCCCGAGCCGAAGAAGCAACCCGATCCGGAACCGAAGCGGACGCTTGCCGATATTCTGAAGGATGTGCGTAAAACCGAACCGAGCGCACAACCAACACCACAGGATACACCGGAAGATACGCCCGAGGACAATGCCAGCGAGGTTGTCGCGACGCGTCTGGACGCACGTTTGACTATGAGTGAGCTTGACGCCGTCAAAAGACAGATCGAACGCTGCTGGAGCCCACCGGCCGGAGCCAAGGAAGCCGGGAACTTCGCGGTTGAAATTCATGTCAGCGCGAACCCGGACGGTACCGTCCGACAGGCACGAATTAGCAACTCTGGCGAGATTGGCGGCGATCCATCACGCCGTACGATTGCAGAAAGTGCCCTTCGAGCTGTGCTAAATCCGCAATGCAGTCCTCTAAAACTGCCGCTGGATAAATACGAAATGTGGCGCACATTCACGTTCAATTTTGACATGCGTGAAATGCTGGGCCTGTAATGAATAAAATCATAAGTCCCTCAAAACGCGTGGAAAATAGCGAGGCAGGATGACCATCAAGACCAACGCATTCAAACGATATTGGGTTACACGCAGTCTGGCCGGACTGTGTGCCCTTGCCGTTGTCGCTGGCCTGGCCGTTGTACCCTCGGCACCGGCGCATGCCGAACTCCGTATCGACATCACCCGCGGTGAAGTCAAGCCGATGCCGATCGCCATTACCCGTTTCCCGGGTGAAGGTGTTTCGGAAACCGAAGTCGGCCAGAACATCACATCGGTGATCAGCAATGATCTGGCGCGATCGGGTCTGTTTGCGCCGATTGACGAAAAAGCCTTTATCCAGAGTGCCAGTTCGCTGGCGGTTAACCCGAACTTTGCCGAGTGGCGCGCAATCAATGCACAGGCACTCGTCAATGGCCGGGTCGTAACCGAACCGAACGGGCTTCTGCGTGTCGAATTCCGCCTTTGGGATGTTCTGGCTGAAAACCAGATGGCAGGGGTGGCCTATCGCACCCAGCCGAACAACTGGCGGCGCATCGCACACAAGATTGCCGACGAGATTTATAAACGCATTACCGGGGAATCGGGCTATTTCGATACCCGTATCGTTTATGTCTCCGAATCGGGCCCGGGCGATAAACGCGTCAAGCGGCTTGCCATCATGGATCAGGACGGTGCGAACCATCGTTTCCTGTCAGACGGCAAGTTTCTTGTCCTGAACCCGCGTTTCTCTCCGACGGCCCAGGAAGTGGTTTATATGTCGTACTTCAACGACAAACCACGTGTCTATGTTCTGGATATCGATACCGGCGAGCTTGAATTGCTTGGCGATTTCCCGGGCATGACCTTTGCCCCGCGCTTTGCCCCAGATGGCAATTCCGTGGTGATGTCCCAGGCTTTGGACGGCAATAGTGAAGTCTACGAGCTGGATCTGCGTACGCGTGAAAAACGCCAGTTGACGCGGCATCCTGCAGTTGATACATCGCCGTCATATTCTCCTGATGGTTCGCGAATCACGTTCAACTCTGACCGTAGCGGATCACAGCAACTTTACGTGATGAATGCGGATGGTAGCGGCGTCCAGCGCATCAGTTTCGGTGGTGGTCTTTATGCCACACCGGTCTGGTCGCCACGCGGAGACCTGATCGCCTTCACCAAATCACAAGGAGGTCGGTTCTATATCGGTGTCATGCGTCCGGATGGCAGTGGAGAGCGGCTTTTGGCCGAGGGCTTCCTTGTCGAAGGCCCGACATGGGCACCGAACGGAAGAGTGTTGATGTATCACCGCCAGCACCCGTCCAGGGACGGGACCAAGGATCGATACCGTCTGTATTCGATCGATTTGACCGGTTATAACGAACGAGAGATCGTTACACCGGCGGATGGATCAGATCCAGCATGGTCGCCCTTGATTCCCTGATATCTCAAGAGTATAGTCATCGCGAAGCACTGAATGCGATTCGCATTAATCGCGGGCATTTTCGGTGTCGCGAGACATGGAAAACACCACAATCGGGCGAATGTGTCCGGTGTTAAGGGGAAAACTTAAATGAAACTTCGGATTCTGAGTGTTTTTGCTGCTGCCGCACTTCTGGCTGCCTGTGAAACCGCACCTGACAGCTCGGCAACCTCTGCTGGCGAAGGTGTCTCGACCACCAATCAGCCGTCTTCCACTTCGAGCGCGCTTTCGGAAAGCAGCCCGGAATGGTTCGCGGTTAATGTTGGTGATCGCGTATTCTTTGGCTTCGACAAATATGACCTGTCGGGCGAAGCACGCCGTACGCTGGAACTTCAGTCTGCTTGGCTGAAAAAATACCCGCAGTACAAAGTCGTTGTCGAAGGCCATGCCGACGAACGCGGCACGCGTGAATACAACCTTGCACTGGGTGAGCGTCGCGCGAACTCCGTGAAAGATTACCTCGTTGCTCTGGGCATCGATCCGTCGCGTGTCGAAACCATTTCCTATGGTAAAGAACGTCCGGTCGCTCTGGGCCACGACGAAGAAAGCTGGGCGAAAAACCGCCGCTCTGTTTCGGTTATCCGTTAAGAGCGTGCAGGTGAAAGCCTGAATTTCAAGGCGCCTGTTCCGTAAGGAACAGGCGCCTTATTTTTGCCGCCTGAAAATGTTGCAACATTAGATATTCCTTGATGACACGGGGAATATGATGTTCGAAATTACGACGAAGGACCCGAAAATGATCCGAGTTGGCCCGAAAACCGGTTATCGAAATAACGCCCTGCCGTCCCGCATGTCGGCCGTTGCGATTTCACCAACCGTTGGGGGGGGACAGGGGGCGTTGCGACGCAGCCCGATCGGCTATCTGTCGGTGTTTGCCGTCACGGCCCTGATGGGAATGACTGTTCTTGGCAGCCCATCTGCGTTTGCCCAGGATTCAAATATGACCCGGCAGGTCGAACAGCTGCGCAACGATCTTGATCTGTTGCAGCGCTATGTCTACCGCGAGGGTGTTCCTTCCGGTGGGGTGCCTGATAGCGGTGGCAGTGGCGGAAGCCCGGCAGCCGCACGCCAGCAGGTCCAGATCAACGAAATCGAGCGATCTGTGACCCAGCTTACAGGCCAGATCGAAGAATTTGATTTCCGTATCCGCAAGATTGAAGACCGTCTTGAACGGCTGGTGTCTGATATCGATTATCGCCTTGGTCAGCTTGAAGGTGGTGCATCGTCGGCCAGTGGCCAGACGGGGGCTGCACCGGCTGCTGCGAGGACAGGAGCTGCTGCAGGTGCAACCGGCGCTTCGTCCGGTGCGCAGCCAAATACCGCAGGCACAGGGCAACGGGTTGATGATCGCGGCACCCAACTGTTTGGCGTTATCGAGAACGAAGGATCACCGCCTGCCGTTCCATCGGGTCCGGCAAATACATCCTCTGCGGCACCAGCCCGGACGGCAAGTGCGCCAGCCGGGGGCGGGGTTCTTCCTGACGGGACGCCCGAGGAACAGTATCGTTATGCCTTTGATCTTTTGCGCCGACAGGATTTCGCCGCGGCTGAGAGCTCCCTTGCCGCGTTTGTTAAAAATAACCCGGACAATGCCTTGGCCGGGAATGCGCAATACTGGCTTGGTGAAACATTTTATGTGCGCGAGCAGTATGATCAGGCTGCGGTTGCCTTTACCGAAGGTTTCCAGACGTACCCGGACAGCAGCAAGGCAGCAGATAACCTGCTTAAACTTGGCATGTCGCTGGGCAATCTCGGTAAAAACGAAGATGCCTGCACGACCTTTGGCCATCTGATTTCAAACTTCCCGAATGCGTCGGCGGTTGTTCTGGATCGTGCGCGTCAGGAACGCAAAAATCGCGGTTGTTCCTGATCGGGTGTCCGATGACAGACCAACCTGAAAATATGATCAATCCTGATCCGGCGTCCGATGGAACCCCATTGGACGCCGTTGTCTTTTCGCGCCTTATGAATGCTTTTGCGCCGTTCGAAGACAAACCGAAAATTGCTGTTGCCGTTTCCGGCGGTGCCGACAGTTTGGCACTGGCATTGCTGGCAGATGAATGGTGCCGATCCAATGGCGGGGAACTGATAGCGATCACTGTCGATCACGATTTGCGGCCTGACGCTGCGGACGAGGCCAACTGGGTCGGACGGCAGCTTCAAAATCACGGGATTGCCCATCGTGTCGTGCGCTGGGATGGGGCAAAGCCGCAAAGCGGAGTTCAGGATGCCGCGCGCAAGGCGCGATATGACCTGCTTGATCGCGAACTTGAGGCAACGGGCGCCTTGCACCTTCTGGTCGCCCATCACCGCGACGATCAGGCGGAAACCCGTATCATGCGCCAGAACCGCGATAGTGGCGTGATCGGACGGGCAGGGATGTCTGCGCGCCGTTACCTTCGCAACGGGCGTTTGTTGCGGCCGTTACTGCCGGTATCGAAGGCCGATCTGGTTGCAACGGTTCGGGCGTATCAGCAGGACTGGATTGAAGACCCGTCGAACCGTAATGCCCGTTTTGAAAGAGTCCGCATCAGGCAGGCATCAGGCATTCGGGAGGACAAATCCGCGCCGTCGTTATCGGAAATCGCCGAACGGCAGGCCGCCGAATACGCGATTTCCGAAGTTCTGGCATCGACGGTTCAGATTGCCGATTGCGGCATTGCGCGGATTGCATATCCGCGAT
>CBIHMD010000115.1:0-7418 GCA_966210655.1 uncultured Thalassospira sp. | reverse complement strand
AAATAAGCCACCGGAAAATCACCGCCGGTGGCTTTTTGATTTCTGTTCCGGTTGCGACGGAGTTATTTTCCGACTTTCGCGCGCAGGTTTTCTGTCAGGGCGGAAACCTCGCCACCGTTTTTCTGGATGACGGCAGTAAATTAGTCACGCTGGGTAATGCCCATGCTCAGGCCTTCGACGGTCACATCAATGATTTTATATTCGTCACCGAATTCACGCAGACGCCAGATGATCGAGACCGGCGGGCCGTCCTGGCGGACGAACTGCGAATTGACGAACGTATCCTTGTTCTGCTGTTTCTCGTCGCCGACAACGAACTGCTCGCCATTGAAATCCTTGAACTGGCTGGCATAGTTAAGGGCCAGATAGTCCTGCAGGAGATCGGCGAACTCGTTGAGTTCTTCCTCGGAGATGGAGCGCCAGTAGCGCCCGAGGACAAACCGGGAAATCACATCCATTGCGAAGTAACGATCCATCAGCGCGACAAAGTTCTGCCGGCGGGTGTCGTTGCTAAGCGATTGATCGGTCAGGCCGGTGATGGCTTCGTCTGCAAGGGTCTTGATCACGTCGGTTGCGCTGCGGTTTGCAGCGACTTCGACCGTCAGAGGCGTTGCGGAAGTCGCGTTACCTGCAAATGCAGGACCGGCCATAAGGCCGGTCACACTGACGATTGCTGCCGCCAGAGCGGGAATCGCAATTCTGCTTTTCATGTTCGACCGAACCATTAATTTGCTGCTGCTTCAAACGCGTCATCAAAGTCGGCAGAAGCGCTTTCGTCTTCGAATTCCGGTGCAGAAGGTTCTGCGCCGTTGCGAATGGCAGCGTTACGTTGCTGACGATAGAGGCTACGCAAAGCAGCATAATAGTCAATCGAGGTTTGTTGCAATTCGTTAAGCTGGTTGAGCGTGCTGTAGCGCGCATTCAGCGCCGTCAGAGCCAGCGAACCGAGATAGAGCGTATCAAGGGTCTCGCTGTTCCGGCTGCCCCAGGTCAGCGGATTGCTTACATAATCGACCGCAATACCGGCGGTATCGCGCAGGTTCGACGGACCAAGCAGCGGCAGGACGATGTAAGGACCGCCACCGATGCCGTAATGGCCAAGAGTCTGGCCGAAATCTTCGGAATGATAGGCGATGCCGAAATCGGCAGCCACGTCATTGAAACCAAGGAAGCCGATCGTGGTGTTCATGATGAAGCGCTGCACCGAGTCAGCGGCCTGATCAGGGTCACCCTGAAGCAGCGAGTTCAGCGCATTGACCGGTTCACCGATATTGCGCACAAAGCTGCGGACGGCGGTTTTGACCGGTTGGGGCGCAATGTCGCGATACCACATGGCGGCGGGGTAAAGGACCATAAAATCAACGGCACCATTAACCCCGTGAACGACCCGGTTTACCGGTTCGAGGGGGTCATAGTCACTTGTGTCCTGTGCCGGCTGGGTGGACGCGCATGCTGTCAGCATGGACAGAGATGCACCAGCGCACAGCGAAAGCAAAGTTCGAAGTTTCATTATTTTTGCCAAACGATTTCGATACAAACTTTCCCCGACCCCGAGACGCCCTTGAAATCGGGACTTCAAGAACATTACCCAACCTGCTGCCCGCGAAGAAAACAGGAATGTGCGATGCACACGTCTCAGATATCCATGTGGTTAGCATAGGGAAGTTTTAAACGCCAGCACACAAAATTATGAGCCTGATCAATGGGATTTGGCATGTTGCCTTTTTGCCATACTCCTTTTGAGTGGGTAAATAGGTCTTGATTAAATATAAACATATCTTTATGTCTTTGGTCAGATCAATGGAGGCGCTGAAATGGAACAGGTTCTTGCGAGATTGCGCGCGGCGGCAGAAGCGACACGGCTTCGCCTGTTGGCGATCTGTGCCGAATGCGAACTGACCGTCAGCGAGATCACCCAGATCATCGGGCAGAGCCAGCCGCGTGTGTCGCGCCATCTTAAACTGCTGTGCGAAGCCGGGTTGCTTGTCCGATTCCGTGAAGGCACCTGGGTATTTTATCGCACCCCCAATAGCGGCCCCGGTGCGGAACTGGTTCAGCCGGTTCTTGCCCTTCTGCCTGAAAGTGACGAGATACTGGCCCTGGATCGTGCCCGGCTGGAGCAGGTTAAGGCGCAGCGCGAACAGATTGCCCGCGAATATTTCCGGGCCAATGCCGATGACTGGGATCGCATCCGGTCGCTTCATATTGATGAAACGGTCGTCGAGCAGGCCCTGATTGATGCCATCGGCGATCTTTCCGGGGGCCGGATTCTTGATATCGGGACCGGCACGGGCCGGATTCTGGAGCTTCTGGGCAAAACGGCCGAGGAAGGTGTTGGCGTTGATATGTCGCGCGAGATGCTGGCGGTCGCCCGTGCGCGTTTGCAGCGTGCCGATCTGTCGAACTGTCTGGTTCGGCAGGCCGATATGTATCAACTGCCTTATCCCGCAGGTATGTTTGACGTTGTGACCCTGCATCAGGTGCTGCATTACGCCGAACGCCCCGAAGCCGCGATTGCCGAAGCCGCCCGTGTGCTGGCCCCGAACGGCAGGCTGGTGGTGGTTGATTTCGCAACCCATGACCGAGAGGAACTGCGCGAGGAACACGCGCACCGTCGGCTTGGTTTTGAAGACGGGGCGATCAATACGTGGTTTCGCGCATGTGAACTTTCGCCCGGTGATGTCATAAGCCTGCCCGGCAAACCCTTGACGGTGCGGATCTGGTCCGCACATGCATCGGAGCAGGGGAAGAAGACATTGCAGGCAAATAACAATAACGAGGCCGCCGAGTAATAGTCGGGCAGGCTTATCGCCAACAATAATAACGCATAACGACCCGTTCCACCGGAACGACAAGACAGGATTAAAAGAATGACGGTTAAAAACGACATCGCACCACAGGGCACATCGCACAGCGATCTGCGGAATCTGCGGGTTTCATTCGAATTCTTTCCGCCGAAAACGGAAAAGATGGAAGAAACCATGTGGCGTTCGATCCACCGTCTGACACCGCTGAACCCGTCTTTCGTTTCGGTAACCTATGGGGCAGGCGGATCAACCCGCGACCGCACGCATAGCAGTGTTACCCGCATTCAGGGCGAAACCGGCATTCCGGCGGCGGCCCACCTGACCTGTGTTGGCCACACCAAGGAAGAAATCGAAGGTATTGCGCGCA
This sequence comes from uncultured Thalassospira sp., assembly GCA_966210655.1. Taxonomy (GTDB): domain Bacteria; phylum Pseudomonadota; class Alphaproteobacteria; order Rhodospirillales; family Thalassospiraceae; genus Thalassospira. The sequence continues at coordinate 4,244 of CBIHMD010000115.1, read as the reverse complement.
ATTACTGGGATGAAGGCATCCGTTCGATTGTTGCCTTGCGCGGGGATCTGCCCGATGCCGGTGATAAATATGTCCCGACGCCGGGTGGCTATCCTTATGCGGTTGATCTGGTCGAAGGGCTTAAACGGATTGCGGATTTCGATATTTCGGTTTCGGCCTATCCGGAAACCCACCCGGATGCCCCCAATGCCGATTTCGAAATCGATTATCTGAAACACAAGATTGATGCCGGTGCGAACCGCGCGATCACGCAGTTCTTCTTTGATAACGAGGTTTTTCTTCGGTTCCGTGACAAATGCGCTGCTGCCGGGATTACCGCACCGATTGTGCCGGGCATCCTGCCGGTGACCAATTTCGGATCGCTTTTGAAATTTGCCGATATGTGCGGGGCATCGGTGCCCAAGCGCCTGCATTGGCGGTTTGAAGACCTTGACGAAGATCCCGACACGCGTCGCATGGTCGCCTTCCACGAAGCCATTTCGCAGGTCGAGGGCCTGATGGCCGAAGGTGTTACCGATTTCCACTTCTACACGCTAAACCGTGCCGAACTGACATATGCCATCTGTCATGCGCTGGGTATTCGTGGTGTTACACAGGCCGCTGCCTGAGCCGACCCGCCCAAACAGCCTGCATGATCAAAACGACTGGATGACGATGATGAATGACCGCAAGGAACGCATTGCCCTGCTGCGCAAACGGGCCGAGAACAAAATCCTGATCCTTGATGGTGCGATGGGCACCATGATCCAGAAGCACAAGCTGAGCGAGGAAGATTACCGTGGTGATCGCTTTGCCGACTGGAAACAGGATCTGAAGGGCAATAACGATCTGCTGTCCCTGACCCGGCCAGACATCATCAAGGATATCCATCTGCAATATATTGCCGCGGGTGCAGACCTTCAGGGGACCAATACCTTTAGTGCGACGACAATCGCGCAGGCCGATTACGGCATGGAAAGCCTTGCCTACGAGATCAATTTCGAAAGTGCGAAAATCGCGCGCGCGGCCTGTGATGAATGGGAAGCCGCCCATCCCGGCGATGTGCGATTTGTCAATGGTGCCATCGGCCCGACCAACCGGACCGCATCGATTTCGCCCGATGTGAATAATCCGGGCTTCCGCGGTGTTAACTTCGATCAGCTACGCGAAGCTTATAAGGAAGCCGTCAATGGTCTTCTGGATGGCGGGGCGGATGCGCTTCTGGTGGAAACCATTTTCGATACGCTCAATGCCAAGGCGGCGTTGTTTGCCATCGACGAGGTGCTTGAAGAACGAGGTGAAGATGTGCCGGTTCTGATTTCGGGTACGATCACCGAAGCATCGGGCCGGACCCTTTAGGGCCAGACGACCGAGGCGTTTTACAATTCGGTCCGTCATGCCAAACCGTTCTCGATCGGGCTTAACTGTGCATTGGGGGCGGCACAGTTGCGCCCCTATGTTCAGGAACTGTCACGCATTGCCGAATGCCGGGTTTCGGTTTATCCCAATGCAGGCCTGCCCAACGAATTTGGCGAATATGACCAGTCGGATGCCGAAATGGCGGCACTGGTCAAGGAATGGGCCGAAACCGGGATGGTCAATCTGCTGGGCGGGTGCTGTGGTACGACGCCACCCCATATCAAGGCGATTGCCGATGCGGTGGCAAATGCCAATCCGCGCAAATTGCCCGTGATCGAACCGAAAATGCGCCTTTCGGGCCTTGAGCCGTTCACCGCCGCCTGATGCCGGGAAGCTGAAAAAAGAGATCGAACAGACCCATGAGTGACATTTCAAGATTCATCAATATCGGCGAGCGCACGAACGTCGCAGGATCGATCAAGTTCAAAAACCTGATCGTCGAGGAAAATTACGACGCAGCCCTTGAGGTTGCCCGTCAGCAGGTCGAAAACGGCGCGCAGATCATCGACATCAATATGGATGATGCGATGCTTGATGCCGAAACGGCGATGGTCAAATTCGTCAACCTTCTGGCAGCCGAACCCGATATTGCCCGCGTGCCGATCATGATCGACAGTTCCAAATGGAACGTGATCGAAGCCGGTCTGAAGTGCCTTCAGGGCAAGGGTATCGTCAACTCGATCAGCCTGAAAGAAGGCGAAGAACCCTTCATCAAACAGGCACGCCTTCTGCGCCGTTATGGGGCTGCCGTCGTCGTCATGGCGTTTGATGAAAAAGGGCAGGCCGATACCGTTACCCGCAAAATCGAGATTTGCGAACGCAGCTATCGCGTGCTGGTCGACAAGGTTGGCTTCCCGCCCGAAGACATCATTTTCGATCCGAACATCTTTGCCGTCGCCACCGGGATCGAGGAGCACGACAATTATGCCGTCGATTTCATCGAAGCCTGCAAGCTGATCAAGGAACGCCTGCCATACGCCAAGATTTCCGGCGGTGTTTCCAACGTTTCCTTCTCGTTCCGGGGCAACAATCCGGTCCGTGAGGCAATGCATTCAGTCTTCCTGTATTACGCAACGCAGGCAGGCATGGATATGGGCATCGTCAATGCCGGTCAGCTCGTGGTCTATGAGGAAATCCCGATTGAACTGCGTGAACGGGTCGAAGACGTCATCCTGAACCGTCGCCCGGATGCGACCGATCGTTTGCTTGAAGTTGCCGAAAAATACAAGGGCACCGGCGGGCCGGAGAAAAAGGCCGATCTGGAATGGCGCAAAAAACCGGTTAATGAACGTCTGGCCCATGCCTTGGTCAATGGCATTGCCGAATTCGCCGAAGAAGACGCCGAAGAAGCGCGTCAACAAGCCGAACGCCCCCTTCATGTCATTGAAGGACCGCTGATGGATGGCATGAACATCGTTGGTGACCTGTTTGGAGCGGGCAAGATGTTCCTGCCACAGGTGGTCAAATCCGCACGCGTGATGAAAAAGGCCGTTGCCTATCTGATCCCGTTTATTGAGGAAGAAAAGGATGGTGTGCGCGAAACCAATGGTAAAATCCTGCTTGCGACCGTGAAGGGCGACGTCCATGACATTGGCAAGAACATCGTCGGTGTCGTTCTGCAATGTAACAATTTCGAGGTCCTTGACCTTGGCGTGATGGTTCCGACCCAGAAAATCATCGAAACAGCCAAGGCCGAAAAGGTCGACATGATCGGTCTTTCGGGCCTGATCACGCCATCGCTTGAAGAAATGACCTATGTCGCGGCCGAAATGGAACGCGAGGGGCTCAATATCCCCCTTCTGATCGGTGGTGCCACCACGTCCAAGGTCCATACCGCGGTCAAGATTGCCCCGAACTATAACAAGTCGGTGGTCTACGTGATTGACGCCTCACGCGCCGTCGGGGTGGCAAGCCAGCTTGTGTCTGAAACCCACCGTGAACGTTTTGCCACCGAAATCCGCGCGGAATATATCGCGATGGCGGAAAAGCACGCCGCCCAGCAATTGCAGAAGAAACGTTTTGCCATTGCGGATGCACGCGCCAACAAGGTGCAGCTTGACTGGGATGCTTATGACGTTCCCGCACCACTGAAACCGGGCATTACCCGGTTTGAAACCTTTGATCTGGCCGAACTGGTTGAACGGTTCGACTGGAAGCCGTTCTTTGAAACCTGGGAATTGCATGGCCGGTTCCCGGATATTCTGCAGGACGAGAAAGTCGGTGAAACCGCACGTGGTCTTTACGAAGACGCCAAGGCGATGCTTAAGCGCATTGTCGATGAAAAATGGTTCAAACCCCGTGCGGTTGTTGGCCTTTGGCCTGCCAATTCGGTTGGCGATGATATCGAAGTCACCCCGGCACCCGACCAGAACGAACCGGTGATGTTGCGCACGCTTCGCCAGCAGATGTTTCGTGAAAACAACAAACGTCCGAACCGTGCATTGGCCGATTACATCGCGCCAAAAGAATCCGGTAAAACCGACTATATCGGTGGCTTCGTCGTCACCGCAGGACCGGAAGTCGAAGAAATCGCCAAAAAGCTTGAAGCCGAGCATGACGATTACAACGCCATTCTGGTCAAGGCGCTTGGCGACCGTTTTGCCGAGGCCTTTGCCGAACGCATGCATGAAAAGGTCCGTAAGGAACTTTGGGGCTATGCCGCGGATGAGAACCTTCCGAATGCCGAACTGATTGCCGAAGGTTATCGCGGTATCCGCCCGGCACCGGGTTATCCGGCCTGCCCGGAACATACGGAAAAACGCACGCTGTGGCAGTTGCTGGATGCGGAAAAGAATGTCGGCGTCAAACTGACTGAAAGCTGTGCCATGACCCCGGCATCCTCGGTC
>CBIHMD010000114.1:0-7420 GCA_966210655.1 uncultured Thalassospira sp. | reverse complement strand
ACGCAACGCCTCGGCCTCCAGCGCACTTGCGGTTGTGACCATACGTTTTGGCCGGGCCGTCGGTCTTTGGGTAATTTCAACTGTCGCGGCCTTTGCCGGGACCGCAGCCGACTTTTCACTGCCGCCGGAAGGCCTTTTCTGCGCTGTCTTTGCACGAGAAGAGGCTTTGGGTCGGGTTGTTTTAGCTGAACCGGGTGCAGTTTTTTTGCGAGGAGTCACCATGTGTCGACCTCCTGGGACTGGGCTTGCATTCAAGATAATGCTGCGTCGCAACATAACCCTAGATGGAACAACCATGTCGCGTCAAGATAGCTTTGGTGACATTTTTGTATGGAAGATCATGGCAATCAGAATCGATAAAACTGTCCCGTTGCAATCGCCGAAATCGATATTCAAAAACCGGATTTCGTTCAATTGCTTAGGCGACAAGTTACGCTAATCCTGACATTCAGCAGGCAGAAAAACAAAAAATGGCACACAACATTGCGTGCCATTTTTATTTGTGCGCTCGACCCTGAAAATTCTTATCGCAGCTGATTTCCGCGAACCGTGCGATAGAAATAGCGGGACTCGGCCTGTTTATCATTCTTGCTGAAAAACGGGTCAGGTTGCTTTGGCGTTCCAAAAGCAGGCGGCTGTGGCAGCGGCTTTTCCAGACCGGAAAGATTTTCAATCACATTCGGGAATGTCAAAGCGCGCAGGTCATCCTTGGCAGATGTCCAGGCTGCAAGCGTGATGTTTTGCGATGAACATCCAATCGCCACCCAATAATAATCGTCGGAATGCAATCGCAGACCATCACGGCTTTGATACCCGAAACCGTCAGCCTGAAGTGCATCGGTCAGCGCAAGATATTGCCCGCGCGAGAGAGTTTCCCGCGATTCTGTGCCACCGAAGGCACCAAGCGGTGCTGTCACCTCGACATTAACCTGACTGACATCAAGCGGACCGAAGATTCGCGACACCATTTCAAACTGCTCGCTTCCGGTTTGCGGGATCAGATCGAAACTTCGTGTTTCTTTATAATAATCAGCATTATAGACAATGCGAATCCGGCCCTCTGCATCGCCAGCAGAACATGCCGTCCGGATGTCATCCGCATTGATAAACGAGAACCAGCTTCCTTTGCGCACCAGCGGATTTTCGATATCGCTTGTGCCGGTGAAACTGCATGCCGAAAGGGCAATCAGACCAGCAACAGAAAAGGCGCCTGTTCTTAAAATTGGTGATTTTCTTCCTATCTTACTGACAGCAGACAGTATTTTTTTTCGCATTCGATCCTCGATTTTTAACCTTTTGCCGGATATAAATTGAGACTGACGAAAAAATGAGACCGCAGCAAGGCGGCAAATCAGTTTATCCGGACACGCGTTAAGCATTTTTTTAATGCCGCGATGAGATACTGACCATATTTCGTCTTGGGGATCACCAAAAGCCGAGCCCGTAAAATGCGTTTTAAGACCCGTCCTGGGCCAAAAGCGATGGCCACCGTTAGCGATCAAAGTCGACCGATGTGGCAATCGCAAGGTCTCAGGATTTGCCATGCCCTGTCTGTTCTGATGCTGATCATCTCTGCCGTTGTGTTAACAACGCCGGAGGCGATGGCGCGCACCTATACCGCGATGGTGATCGACGCCGAAACCGGCGACGTGCTGCATGAATATCGCCCAGATCACAAGGTATACCCGGCCTCGTTGACCAAGATCATGACGCTTTACATGCTGTTTGATGCTCTTGATACCGGCAAGGTATCGCTTTCAACCCGCATGGAAGTTTCCAAACGCGCTTGGGGGCAAGCCCCATCGAAGCTTGGCGTTCAACCTGGTGAAACAATTTCGGTAAAAGATGCCATTCTTGCGCTCGTCACCAAATCGGCGAATGATATTGCGGTCGTGGTCGCCGAACATATTGGTGGAACCGAAATAAAATTTGCGCAGATGATGACCGCCAAAGCGCGTCAGATCGGCATGAAAAACACCACGTTCCGCAATGCGTCCGGTCTTCCGAACCGCGGCCAGTTGACCACTGCGCGTGATATGATTCGCCTCGCCGTATCGCTTCGCAAGGATTACGGCACTTACTATCACTATTTCAGCGTCCAGAAATTCAGTTATGGCAAGCGCACCTATGGCAACCATAACAATCTTTTGGCCTCCTATTATGGTACCGATGGTATCAAAACCGGCTACATCAATGCGTCGGGCTTTAACCTGGTGGCCTCGGTCAACCGGAATGGACGCCGTCTGATTGGCGTTGTGTTTGGTGGCCGAACGGCACGATCACGCGATGACCAGATGAAGAAGCTTCTTGATCAGGCCTATGTCGACCTTAAGAAAGACGGTGAAATCATTGCACCGCGTCCGCGCATCAGCCCGGATGGTAAAATTCTTCCGGCCGATACCCAGTTGCTGATGGCCAAGCAAAACAATGCGAACGAGGCAGAGCAACCCGGTCGCATTGACACCGAAACCGTTGTTGCACGCCTGACACCGGAAGCCGGTGGCTGGGGCATTCAGGTTGGTGCGTTCAGCGATCAGCGACGCGCACAGGAAGCCGTCCTTGCAGCGGCACGCACCGCACCGGACGTTCTTCGCCTGACCCGTGCAGCGGTCGAACAGCAAAGCAACGGATCGGGTATTGTTTATCGGGCTCGTTTGCTTGGATTTGGAGGAGAGCAGGAAGCACGCAGTGCCTGCGCAGCCCTTCGCAAGGAAAAGGTCGCCTGCATCCCGGTCAATGCCGGTGACGCTGGCTAGCATTCCCACGTATAAATCAAAAAAGCCCGCTGAATTGCTTCAGCGGGCTTTTTTGTTGGTTTGTTCCTGATGCCCTAGTGACCACCACCCGGCGCAAAGAAATCATCCGAGGTCAGGCCGCTTTTTTGCAACTGTGCGGTCACCTGCGTTTTCAAACGCCCCAGACCGTCTTCATCAGCAGCCTCACAACGGGCAACGATTGCAGGCTGGGTGTTGGATGCACGCAGCAACCACCAGCCGTCATCCGTACTGACACGAACACCGTCAATACCGCTGACTTCGGCACCGGCTTCGGACAAGCGACCACGCACTTCCTCGATCAGGGCAAACTTGCGATCATCCGGGCAGTCGATACGGGTTTCCGGGGTATTGACTGCCACGGGCATGGCATCGCGCCAATCATCAAGGCTTTTGCCGCTCTGGACCAGAATACGATACAGCCGCACAGCGGCATACATCGCATCATCATAGCCATAGTAACGCTCTGCAAAGAAGATATGGCCGCTCATCTCACCGGCGATGGGGGCCTTTGATTCAACCATTTTGGTTTTGATCAGCGAATGGCCGGTCTTCCACATGATGGCATTGCCGCCAAGACGGGTGACCTCGTCAAACAGCGTCTGGCTGGCTTTGACATCGGCAATGATCGATGCGCCCGGCAGACGACCGAGAACGTCGGCGGCATAAATCTGCAGCAGCTGATCGCCCCATAAGACACGCCCCTGCCCGTCAACAACACCGATACGGTCACCGTCGCCATCAAAGGCAACACCCCAGTCCGCATTCAGCGATGCCACCTTGGCCTTCAGATCGACCAAATTGGCTTCGACCGTCGGGTCCGGATGATGATTGGGGAAAGTGCCATCGATCTCGTCAAACAGCAGATGGTGGTTGCCCGGAAGCTTTGCGGTCAGTTTGCGAACCACATCGCCCGCAGCACCATTGCCACAGTCCCAGACAATCGTCATCGGCTTGACGACATCACAATCAAGTTCGGCCAGCAACCGTTCGACATAATGGTCTTCGATATCGATGTCACTGACTGCGCCGTTTCCGGTTTCAAAATCGCCCGATGCGGCAATCTTGCCCAGTTCCTGAATGGCTTCGCCAAACACCGACTTTCCAGCATTGAGCATCTTGAAGCCATTGTAATTTGACGGGTTATGCGAACCGGTAACCATGATGCCGGCGTCGGTTTTCTGATCGTAAACCGTAAAATAAAGCATCGGTGTTGGTCCGCGCCCGATCCGGACCACATCACAGCCCGTCGACGCAATCCCCTCGACAAGGGCGCTTGCCAGTTCGGGCGAACTCAGACGTCCGTCCCGGCCAACGGCAACCCTTTTTCCGCCAGACTGGCGCACCTTGGTACCAAATGCCTTGCCAAGAGCAAGCGCATCGGCCACATGCAGGGTTTCGCCCACGACACCGCGCACATCATATTCGCGCAATACGGAAGGATCAAATTTGTGTCCGGCAGAGATGGTCATATTTTAACTTAGCCTCCGATTGATGCTCGCCCGATGCAGGAATAGCTGAAACCCTGTTCCGCCATTTCAGCGGGGTCATATACATTTCGCAAATCCACCACGATAGGGTGTTTAAGCGTAGATTTGATGCGATCCAGATCCATGCCGCGGAACTCGTTCCACTCGGTCAGGACCACCATCGCGTCGGCACCTTGAAGTGCTTCATAGGCGCCTTCACAGTAAACGATGTCCTCAAGAAGCTTTCTGGATTCCTCCATGGCTTCCGGGTCGAATGCCCGAACCGTTGCACCGGCCGCAATCAGGGCAGGAACGATATCAAGGCTGGGTGCATCACGCATATCGTCGGTGTTTGGCTTGAATGCCAGACCAAGGATGCCGATGGTTTTACCCGAAACCGAACCACCGCATGCCGAAATGATGCGGTCAGCCATGGCCTTTTTACGCCGGGCATTCACATCGACCACAGTTTCAATAATGCGTAGCGGGCTATTATGTTCCTGCGCGGTGCGAACCAATGCCAGAGTATCTTTCGGGAAGCATGACCCGCCGTAACCCGGCCCCGGATGCAGGAATTTCTTTCCGATGCGGCCATCAAGGCCAATCCCGCGCGCCACATCATGGACATCGGCGCCAACTTTCTCGCAAAGGTCGGCAATTTCATTGATGAACGTGATTTTGGCGGCCAGGAAGGTATTGGCTGCGTATTTGATCATTTCCGACGTTTCACGCGTGGTGAACACAATCGGCGTTTCGATCAGATAAAGCGGACGGTACAAGTCACGCATGACGTCGCGTGCGCGTTCATTACTTGTCCCGATGACCACACGATCCGGGCGCATGAAATCACCGATTGCCGAACCTTCGCGCAGGAATTCAGGGTTCGAGACCACGGCAAATTCCGCATCCGGACGGCGTTCACGAATAATGCGTTCGACTTCGCGGCCCGTCCCGACAGGTACTGTCGATTTCGTCACGATGACGGTGAAGCCTTCGATGGCGTCGGCAATTTCCTCGGCGGCAGCATAAACGTAGCTGAGATCGGCATGACCATCACCGCGGCGGGTCGGTGTTCCCACTGCAATGAAGATTGCCTCGGCACCTTTTACCCCTTCCTTAAGGTCGGTAGTGAATTTCAGGCGCCCGGCTTTCACGTTGTTTTCGACAAGAACATCCAGCCCCGGTTCGTAGATCGGCATGATGCCGTCTTCGAGACGGGCTATCTTGTTTTCGTCCTTATCCACACAGATGACTTCTGTGCCGAACTCCGAGAAACAGGCACCGGAAACGAGCCCCACATATCCGGTACCGATCATTGCTACGCGCATGAATTTTTACCCTGGTAGTGATAATAGCAGGCAGGATTCTGTCCCGGCTCCTGCCTGCATATTTGAAATTGATATCTGTTATTCTGCGGCTTCGCCTTCGGCGAACTCGTGAATGAGATTGCGAACGTCATCGCGCATGTCTTCGCGTGCGAGCGCAAAGGACATGGTTGCCTTGAGGAAGCCGATCTTGTTGCCGCAATCGAAACGACGACCTTCGAAGCGATAGCCATAGAACGGTACTTTTCCGATCATGGCGGCCAGTGCGTCGGTCAACTGGATTTCGTTACCAGCCCCGCGGGGAATATTTTCAAGGGTGTCAAAGATGCCCGGATCAAGGATATAGCGGCCAATGGCCGACAGGGTTGACGGTGCGTCTTCAGGCTTTGGTTTTTCGACCATGCCACATGCGCTGACCAGACGACCGTTAGTGCCTTCGACTTCAAGCACACCATAACGCTGGGTTTCCTCGCGCGGGACGTCCATGACGGCAACCATGTTGCCGCCGGTGCGGCCATAGCTTTCGACCATCTGCTTCATGCACGGGACTTTTGACTGGATCAGGTCATCTGCCAGCAAAACGACGAAAGGTTCGTCACCGACAAGAGATTTGGCACACAGAACGGCGTGACCAAGCCCCAGCGGATTGCCCTGACGGGTATAGGTCACACGACCGTTTTCCGGGATCATCGCAAGCGAGGTTTCCAGCGCATCATGCTTGCCGCGCTCCATCAGGATTGCTTCGAGTTCGGCGGAACGATCAAAATGGTCTTCGATTGCGGTTTTGCCGCGACCGGTCACGAAAATGAATTCTTCGATGCCTGCCGCGATCGCCTCTTCAACGGCATACTGAATCAGCGGCTTGTCTACCACCGGCAACATTTCCTTCGGCATTGCCTTGGTTGCTGGCAAAAAACGGGTCCCCATACCCGCCACGGGGAATACAGCCTTCTTGATTCGCTTCGACATGCCTTTTTTCCTCTGTTTTGACCGCGTCATATCCGCCTCATCCGCATTCGGCCAATCTTATGCTTCTGCCACATTTCAAGAACGCGGATCAAGCGAACGCGCTGTTTGTTCAGTTCAATCTTTACAAAGCTGTAACAGGAGGCTTCGGGCTGCATTGATTTTGGATGCAAGATAATCTGATCCGCCATGATCCGGGTGGACCGCCTTGATCAAGACCTGATAAGCCCGATTGATATCCTCGCGGGTTGCTTCTTCTGAAACACCCAGGATTTTTCGGGCCTCGCCTGCATTCATTTCTCCGCTGCGAAATCCGCTGCCAGCTTGCTCGCTATCGTTTCCGGCCCTGCCGTTTCCATTATCGTTAGCATCCCGGGATGCCTGCCAGTTCTGCCATCCCGAACAATCAGGACGACGTTCCAGATAGGTTTCCAGAACTGTCTGGCTTTGATCTTGTGCACCGCAACAGTCACCATAAAGTGCCTGCAGTTCGTCAAGCCCGAGTGTATCGAGATCACGTCCGGCCATTGTGCCCTGCACCACCGTGCCGCCCAACTGGCCGCTATCATGATCAAGATACATATGCAGATAATCCGTTTTTATTTCAGACACCCGCCCCGAACCGGCAGACGAGTGTCCTGATCGACCTCCGCTGCCGCCCCATGACCGGGCAGAACCGAACATCCTGCGCAATAATGGCCACATTAAGCCGATTTTGAGGATTCTAACGAGGAAGGGTATGGCAGCAACAAGGGCGGCAACCATGGCGGCGAGCTTTCCGGTCAGAAGCAACCAGGCAGCGAGCACGCCCAGCGACAGGACAACAACCCATAATCCGATCTTTCTGACGTCCTTTGGCTCGGCTAACGATAACCATCTGACGAAA
>CBIHMD010000113.1:0-7492 GCA_966210655.1 uncultured Thalassospira sp. | reverse complement strand
CTGCGCCGTGGTCAGCCCGCCGTATTCCTGCCGGTACGCCTGCGCGACAAATAAAAGACGGCATCCCTGCTTTTTCAGAACCGGCACAATGGTTTGCGCGCCAAGGCCATAAGCATCTTCTTTGACAACAGCCCCACAAGTCCGCCCTTTATAGCGTTTCTTGATGATCTGGTAATTGTCAGCAATCGCCTTCAGATTGATCTGAAGTTCGGCACACTCAGCAGCACGGCCGGCGGCGGGAAGAACGCTCATTCGCAATACCCCGTGGAGTCCGTTTCGGTTTCAGGCTCAAGGCCTATTCATATTCTTCTTCGATATGGTCAAGGTCGCCAAACTTGGTGTAGTTCCCATCAAAGAACAGGCGCACGTTGCCCACCGGGCCGTGACGCTGTTTGGCGATGATGACTTCTGCGGTGTTGTAGACGTGGTTCAGGCGATCCTGCCACTGGGAGTAGCGTTCGCCGAACTTGTCGGTGGCTTCTTCCGGACGTTGTGCCGGTTCTGCACGTTCGAGATAATATTGTTCACGGTAAATGAACATTACAACGTCGGCATCCTGCTCGATCGAGCCTGATTCACGCAAATCCGACAGCTGCGGACGTTTGTCTTCGCGCTGTTCGACGGCACGTGAAAGCTGCGACAGGGCAAGAACCGGAACTTCGAGCTCTTTGGCGATTGCCTTGAGCATACGGGTGATTTCGGAAACTTCCTGTACACGGCCATCGCCCCGGAAGTTGGTTGGCGGTGCCAGAAGCTGCAGGTAATCGACGACGATCATCGCAAGGCCGTGCTGACGTTTCAGGCGGCGGCAGCGTGTGCGCAGGGTCGAAACCGGAAGGGCCGGCGTATCATCAATATAAAGCGGAACGGTATTGAGTTCCTGCGTTGCCACCACAAGGCGCTGGAAATCGTCTTCGTTCAAATCACCACGGCGCATGTTATCGCCTGAAACCTCGGCCGCCTGGGATAGAAGTCGTCCGGCCAGCTGTTCTGCCGCCATTTCGAGCGAGAAAACCGCGACAGCACCTGTCTTGAGTTCGTCGCCTGCCTCGGCACCGGTATTTCGATTCTGATGCGATGCAATGGCGGCGTTAAATGCCACGTTCATCGCAAGGGCGGTTTTACCCATTGATGGACGTCCGGCAAGGATCAGCAAGTCAGAAGCATGCAGACCACCAAGTTTGCGATCAATATCGCGCAGACCCGTTGTCACGCCGACAACCTTGCCCGCGTTCTTATAGGCATGTTCAATATTTTCATATGCCTTGGTCAGGGCAGGGCCGAATGCAACGAAACCGGATTCAGCAGCACCCGCAGTCGCCAGCGAGAAAAGTTTCTGTTCGGCTTTCTCGATCTGGTTGGCGGCGTCGGTTTCAATTTCGTAGCGATAGGCCTCGTTGACGGTGTCTTCGCCTATTTCAATCAGTTCACGGCGCAGATACAGGTCATAGACCAGTTTACCGTAATCACCGGCATTGATGACCGAGACAAGGTTGTTTGACAGTTCGGCCAGATATTGTGCGCCACCGATTTCGGCCAGATGTTCGTCCTGACGGAAGAATGCTGACAGGGTCACCGGGTTGGCAAGCTGACCGCGTTCGATCAATTTGCCGCAGGCTTCAAAGATACGTCCATGGCGGGCGTCGGCGAAATGTTCGGGGCGCAGGATATCTGAAACGCGCTCGTACGCGGCGTTATTGTTCAGGATGGCACCAAGCAGTGCCGCCTCTGCCTCGAAGTTATGAGGCGGAGTCCGTTCGAGCACCATTTCAGTGTTGCCACCGTGGTTTTCTTCGAGGGGTGCGAACAGGGCATCTAGCTGGGGATCAGTCATGGCGTGAAAAGGTATCAGTCATCTTGTTGGGCTGAAAGGGCTAATCGGTATAACTCATAGCCGGTATTCCGCAAGCGCAGAGGTCGCCTTCGGGGTAAAAAGCTGAAATATATTACAAAACCATAAGAAAACGGCGCATCCTTGCGGATACGCCGTTTCCAAATTGGCTTTGAATGGAAGACAACGATTAAACGTTGGTTTCTTCTTCGCCTTCAGCTTCTTCAGCAAAGTCTTCCGGAACGTCTTCTTCGAAGAGTTCTTCAGCAGCTTCCAGAGCTTCTTCGGCTTCCATTTCGTCGATGGTGCCAAGAACGGCGCCGCCCTTACGAAGCTGCTCGGCGGCATCTTCTTCGGAACGTGCGACGTTGGCGGTCACTTCAACGGAAACTTCCGGGTGCAGGTTGATTTTGACCTGGTGCAGACCAAGGGTCTTGATCGGCTGATCAAGAACGACCTGAGTACGTGCAACGGTAAAGCCTGCTTCGGTAACCGCGTTCGAAATATCACGTGCGGTAACCGAACCGTAAAGGTGACCGACATCGGATGCCTGACGAACGAGGGTGACAGCAACGTCGCCCATGCTCTCGGCAACCGCTTCGGCTTCTTTGCGGCGGTCAAGGTTGTCAGCTTCGAGCTGTGATTTTTTAGCTTCGAAAACTGCCAGGTTTGCTTTGTTTGCACGAAGAGCCATGCCCTTCGGAAGCAAACGGTTGCGGGCATGGCCCGGCTTGACGGTGACTACGTCACCCATCTGACCGAGTTTTTCTACCCGCTGGAGCAGAATAACTTCCATCACCGATCCTCCTCATTGCTACGGGTCATCGGTTGTTTCCCCCGCAGCCTGATTAAATGCTCAACGATTCCAAGTCCGGTGATCGCGATAAACGACCATGTGGACAGAACCGCGACGATATAGAATACCGTCAGTATCATACGTTTTTGCGGCCAACGGGCTGCCTGCCCATGCACCAGCGCCAATCCCTGTAAAAGGAATGGCACCGCCAGCACCACCGCGACGTTTCGCGCCACATAGGCCAAAGATCCATCGGCAAAGCCGACCAGAAATCCGGCCAGGGCGAACGCAAACAGTGACCATCCAGGCAAGGCCATCGAGGCCAGATCGGGCGACGGACGCAAATTGCGACCGGACCGCACCAGAATTGCCTGTGCGATCGCAGCATTGGCAAACAGCATAAGAAGCCAGCTTACCGCTACAATCGCCGGGAAATACGTTTGGATCATGCCGATGATATTCTGAAGTTCCGGCGTCATAGGGACGCCCATTTCCGAATACATCTGACCTAGGAATTGCGAAATGAATTCCTGAATGTCCAAACCTTCCGCCGTTACGCTGCCGGTGATGACTATCATCACCATTGCAATCATGACGGCCATGGCGCTTACCACTATTCCGGTCGGAACAAAGCCCGGTTTCCCGGTTTTGTCCTTGCGGATGACCAGCGCCATGCGGGTCAACAACATCGCCGGTCCGGCAAACACGACCATAAAGACCGTGAAAGGCAGCAGTCCCCCCAGTAGAACAAGGGCACTACATGCGGCAATTGCCGCAACCAGCAGGCGTTTTGGACCTTGCCACAATCCGATAAGGAAAAGCGGCAGGTGCCCGAAATATGAAAGTAACAGAGCCAGCGGATTACCAGACAATACAAGCAGGAACAGGACAGAACTGCCCAGACCTGCACCGACTGCCATTAAAGTGTTACGCGACATCAGTTACTCCCGGCCCGAGACCGCAAGAGGGTCTCTTGCCGACTGCCTCAGACCTGATCTGAATACGGCAGCAGCGCCAGGAAACGAGCACGTTTAATGGCTTTCGCCAGTTCGCGCTGTTTCTTGGCCGAAACCGCAGTGATACGGCTCGGAACGATTTTGCCGCGTTCGGAAACGAAACGCTGCAGCAGTTTGACATCTTTGTAGTCAATCTTCGGCGCATCCGCACCCGAGAACGGGCAGGTTTTGCGACGACGGAAAAACAGACGACGTCCAGCCATAATAAATTCTCCTCGCTATCTGTTAGCCGTGCTGACGGGGACCGCCACGGCGATTACCGCCACGGCCGCCGCGCTCGTCGCGGTTACGCAGAATGGCTGACTGTTCTTCTTCGAACTCTTCAACCTTGACAGTCATCTGACGCAGAACGTCTTCGTTCAGGCGCATCTGACGCTCGTATTCCGCGATCGTGGCGTTGTCGGCTTCGATCTGGAAGAGAGTATAGTGACCTTTGCGGTTCTTTTTGACACGGTATGTCAGGGAACGCAGGCCCCAATATTCGGTTTTGGCAATTTTGCCACCAAGACCTTCAACGGTCTGGGTCAGTTTTTCATTCAGGGCTTCGACCTGTGCGGTCGAGAAGTCCTGACGTGCGATAAACACGCTCTCGTACTTATTCATAATACTCCTATTACTCCTTTTGGCTTGTCTCTTCCTCGCATGACCTCGTGCCATGCAGGCATAGCCGGGCAACCCCGGCAAGGAGCCGTGAGACGGCGGAATATACACTTTTCCACAGGGCATGCAACCGTAAATCCCCCATGAAACTTCTGCGGAAAACCGCGCGAAACCTGCCTTGAACAACGCTATGGGGGTTGATATGGCTTTACTCGTGGCAAACCGCAGAAAACGGGCCTTTTGTTCTGTTCATTGCAGAACCGAATGGCCCCTATATATAAAGTGTTGGCAGTTGACTGCTTTGCGGATGACACGCGCCGGTATCAAACAGGCTACGTTGCACTGCGCAACAAGGTTTTGTTTTCGGCGTTGGGCAAGTCTGTTACCTTTCGGGCAACAAAGCGATGGAAAGTCGCATGACATTGTCGTCTGTTCTTGACACAGGGCTTGCGGGCAGTATCAAGGGTAGCTCGAAAAAAGGGATCTGATAGAACCGGATCCTTACGAAAGCAGACAAGGGTAAATTACACATAATGACACGCGCATTCGTTTTCCCCGGTCAGGGGTCGCAAGCGGTAGGTATGGGCAAGGAACTGGCAGATGCATTTCCGGTTGCCCGCGAAGTGTTCCAGGAAGTTGATGATGCGCTTTCGCAGAAGCTAAGCGTCCTGATGTTCGAAGGCCCTGAAAACGAATTGACGTTGACGGAAAATGCGCAGCCTGCACTGATGGCTGTCAGTCTTGCAGTTACCCGTGTTCTTGAAACCGAAGGTGGTTTCAAGTTGACGGACAAATGTGATCTGGTTGCGGGGCATTCGCTGGGTGAATATTCGGCTCTTGCGGCGGCGGGCAGTTTTGCCATTGCCGATACTGCGCGCCTTCTGAAAATTCGTGGGCAGGCGATGCAGGCCGCGGTTCCGGTCGGTGTCGGCGCGATGGCAGCGCTTCTGGGCCTTAATTATGTCGATGCGGTTGCTGTTGCCGAAGAAGCAGCACAGGGAGATGTCTGCACTGCTGCAAATGACAATGCCGACGGACAGGTCGTTGTTTCGGGCCATAAGGCGGCTGTTGAACGCGCGATCGAAATTGCCAAGGAAAAGGGAGCAAAGCGCGCTGTTTTGCTGCCGGTGTCAGCACCATTCCATTGCCCATTGATGCAACCTGCGGCCGACCGCATGGCCAAAGCACTGGCAAGTGTTGCCTTGAACACTCCAGGTAAACCGGTTGTCGCAAACGTGATTGCCGAAAAAACTGATGATCCGGAAACCATTCGTAAACTCCTTGTGGAGCAGGTTTGCGGAACCGTGCGCTGGCGTGAGTCTGTTCTTTACATGAAAGAACAGGGTGTCACCGATCTGGTGGAGCTTGGCGCGGGTAAAGTTTTGAGTGGTATGGTTCGTCGTATCGACCGTGATCTTACCGGTTCGGCTGTGAACGGCCCTGCTGATATTGAAAGCTTCCTCGGCACGTTTTAAGTGTTGCTCGAAACAGACGAACCCAAAGGGATAGATTGATGTTTGATCTTGCAGGCAAGACCGCACTTGTAACCGGTGCGACCGGTGGTATCGGCGGTGAAATTGCCAAAATTCTGGCTGCGGCCGGTGCAAAGGTTGCTCTTTCGGGCACGCGCGTGGAACGCCTTCAGGCCGTTGCTGCGGAAATTGGTGAAAATGCTGTTGTCGTTCCGGGTAATCTTTCCGATCCGGAATCGGTTGCCGGTTTGATCAAGGATGCCGAAGAAGCCCTTGGTGGACAGCTTGATATTCTGGTCAATAATGCCGGTATTACCCGTGACCAGCTTGCGATGCGCTTGAAAGACGAAGACTGGCAGGCAGTTCTTGATGTGAACCTGACGGCTGCTTTCAAGCTTGCGCGCAACTCGTTGCGCGGGATGATGAAACGCCGTCATGGCCGTATCATCAACATTACCTCGATCGTTGGTGTGACAGGGAATCCGGGCCAGACCAACTATTCGGCCGCGAAGGCGGGGATGATCGGCTGGTCAAAATCTCTTGCACAAGAAGTTGCATCACGCGGAATTACTGTTAACTGTGTTGCACCGGGGTTCATTACCACGGCAATGACAGACGAGCTTGATGACGGGCAGAAAGAAAAGCTTCTGACCAATGTTCCTGCCGGGCGCATGGGGGATAGCAAAGAGATCGCAGCAGCGGTTCTGTATCTGGCAAGCGACGAAGCCGCTTATGTTACCGGGCAGACCTTGCATGTGAATGGCGGAATGGCGATGATTTAACCCGTTGCGGGTTGCTTGCTTTTCTGTTTAAAAGAGGCCGCTATACAAAATCACGAAACCGGCAATTGCGGTTGTCGGATTCCGGTCCTCGCAAATTCCTTCAATAGGGGGAAGGAGCGAAGAACCAACCAAAACCAACTGACAGAAAACCTATTGAAGGATTTGAGCTATGAGTGATGTCGCAGATCGCGTGAAGAAGATCGTTGTCGAGCACCTCGGTGTTGAGGAAGACAAGGTCACCGAAAACGCAAGCTTCATCGACGATCTGGGCGCCGACAGCCTGGACACTGTCGAGCTGGTCATGGCGTTTGAAGAAGAATTCGGTTGCGAAATTCCTGATGACGCAGCAGAAAAAATTCTGACCGTTAAAGACGCGATCGACTTCATCGAAAAGGCGAACGGCTAATCTTGCCGTGAGACATGGGCGCCAGAGGGCATCCTCAGGCGCCCTTTTCGTCTTTGCTGTATTCATAAAATAAAGGCGTAGTGCGGGATGAGACGCGTAGTTGTTACCGGTATTGGTGCTGTTACTCCGCTTGCCAGCGGCGCACAGAACACTTGGCAGAAATTGCTGGACAGCCAATCCGGAATCAAAAGCATCGATACTTTCGATGTGTCCGATATCCCGGCCAAGATTGCAGGCCTTGTGCCGCGCGGTGTGGGTGACGGACTTTTCAACGCGGAAGATCATGTCTCGATCAAAGACATGAAAAAAATGGACGATTTTATCGTCTATGGTGTTGCTGCTGCCGATCAGGCATTGGCCGATTCCGGATGGAAGCCCGAAACCGATGAAGACCAGGAAAATACCGGTGTTCTGATTGGTTCGGGTATTGGTGGTCTGCCGAAGATTTCCGAAGCCACTGATCTGGTGAATAACGGCAAGACCCGCCGTGTCAGCCCATTCTTCATTCCGTCCTGCCTGATTAATCTGGTGTCTGGCCAGGTTTCGATCAAACATGGTCTTAAAGGTCCGAACCATGCTGTTGTTACTG
>CBIHMD010000112.1:0-7525 GCA_966210655.1 uncultured Thalassospira sp. | reverse complement strand
GCATGCGTGCACTGGTCATTCTGATCTTTATGATTGCACCAAAAACGGCTGAGACCATCTGGCTGTTCTCGGCGGTGATGGGGGCCTTGTGGCTGTCGACCGTGCCGCTAACCAGTGGTATCATCGTGCAGGTTTTCGGCCCGCGCTATATGGCAACGCTGTTTGGCATTGTCATGCTGTCCCACCAGATCGGTGCGTTCTTTGGCGCGTGGATGGGTGGGGTCATCTTTGATCTGACCGGCAGTTTCGATGGCGTCTGGATCGCTTCCATCGCGCTCGGCATCTTTGCAGCCCTCGTGCATATGCCAATTGACGACAAAGCCCTTCGCGTCGAAGCCAACGCCTGATCGCTGATTATCCGAACAATGCCGTGACACATATTTTCTGTGTCACGGCTTTCTCATATCAGACCATCGTCACAATGATCTTGCCGCGTGCCCGGCCCGATGATTGTCGGGCAAAGGCGTCGGCAAACTGTTCAAGCGGCACGGTCCGGTCGATCAGGACACGCACATTGTTCTCGGTCATCGCTGAAACGACCCGTGCCAGCCGATCCCCGCCAGACATGTGAAACACAAAGTGCGCCGTAACATTATGCGCATGTGCCAATGCCTCGTCCGGCGGGGCGACAAGCGATAGCAACCTGCCACCGCTTCGCAGAACACCAAACGATTTTTGCTGTGTTTCGCCGCCAATGGTATCGATCACCAGATCGATATCCGAAAGCATTTCTGCAAAATCGGCGTGGCGATAATCGATCACCTGATCTGCGCCCAATGTCCGGGCAATGTCGACCCCGTCCGCGGATGCAGTTGCAATCACGCGCGCGCCTGCCGCACGGGCAAACTGGATGGCAAAGCTACCCACCCCACCGGCCCCGGCATGGATCAGAACCGTCTGACCGACACCAAGATCGCCAAGCTCGAACAAGGCCTGCCACGCCGTTCCTGCCGCTGTGGGAATCCCCGCCGCCACTTCAAGCGGCATGTTGTCGGGCACCTTCACCAAGTAATTCGCCGGAATACAGGCAAACCCGGCAAAGGCCCCGCCCGCAACCGGATCAAGCCGGGCAATGACCTTGTCACCCTTTTGCCAGCCGGTCACATTTGCACCGACCTCCTCGATCATCCCGGCAAGGTCTGATCCGACCGTGTATCGGAATTCCAACGGGAAATAGCCCTGCAACACACCGCTTTGCAATTTGACGTCCAGCGGATTAAGGGCCGCGGCCCCCACCCGAACCAGAACATCATCCGGGCCGATTTCCGGTGTGGCAATATCGCGGATTACAGGTGTGGCATTGTAATCATCAAGTCTGATCGCTTTCATTGTGCGGCCTCCTGCTCGATGATTGGCCATGCGCCCACCTGATACAACCAGCCCAACCAGTCTTCCAAGTGCCATGTATGGGTCACTTTGCCGTTTTCGACATAATGGAATTCGTGGATCGGCATGCGAAATGGCTTGCCGGTCGGGGCAATCCCGAACCATTCGCCGGAATGCGTGCCGGTGATTTCCGCCCGCACGGCAACCCGACCCGGCCCGCCAATCATTTCATGGATGATGATTTTCACATCGGGAAACGCCACCTGAAATGCCTTGATCAGCGGCTTCATGCCATCGCGTCCCGGTGCCTGCCCGGGAGCTAGCGGAATATCCTGCCAGTCGCTGGTAACCGCCTCATCCAAAAGGTCGGCCCCTTCGCCAAAGGCCCGATACAGTGCCTCAATCGCCTTGCGATCCGGGTCTGATACGCCGGTAATCAACGGCATATTGATTTGATCCGTCATTTTCATTTCCCATGTTGGGTTGTTGAATATCGGGAAATGCTATCGATCATCTCGACATACTTGAAATCGATATAAAATATATGACAACATCCATACCATGGATTTATATGGTATCGACCTCAACCTTCTGGTCGCCTTTGACGCGCTGATGAAAGAACGCAGCGTCACGCGCGCGGGTATACGCATTGGCCGCACTCAGCCAGCCATGAGTGCGGCACTATCGCGACTGCGCGGATTGCTTAATGATGAACTTTTCATCCGAAGCCCTGCGGGTTTGCAACCAACCCCGCGCGCGCTTGACCTTGCCGAACCACTCGCTCATGCGCTGGCCGAAATTCAGCGCACGCTTGATTTCACGCAGACGTTTGATCCGACGACGTCCACTGCGACCTTTTCCATCGCACTTTCGGATCATCCGACCTTCAAAGTCCTTCCGGTGCTGCTTGATGCGCTGCGTCAGAAAGCACCGGGCATCACGCTACGGATCGGTAATTTCACCGCTCGGGATGATGCCATTACCCTGCTTGACGCGGGGGAGGCCGACTTGACGATTGGCGTGCCGCCTTCTGAAACCGGCCGCATTCTGACCCAATCGCTTTTTCCGGAAAACTTTGTCTGCGTCATGCGTCGCAACCATCCGGCAGCCATGGCTCCACTGGACCTTCCGGCCTTTCTGTCTCTATCACATCTGCTGGTATCACCGGAAAATGACCGCTTTGGTCTGGTGGATGCGGCGCTGGCAAAAATTGGCCATAAACGCCGACTCGCCGTAACCCTGCCAACGATGTACGCCGCCCCGCTTGTGATTGCGCGCTCCGATCTGATCGCGACCCTGATGGCTGGCGTCATTCCGGCATCGGGTCAGGCCGATGCACTTGCCATACGACCGCTTCCCTTCGATCTTGATCCAATCGGCTTCACCATGTCCTGGCATCGCCGCAATGATGTCCATCCCGCCCAACGCTGGCTGCGCGATTTTGTCGCGGGCCTGCCATTAGATGGATGACAAAAAGGGACCGAGCTTGAATGCCCGATCCCCTATCACGAAAATCAGAATATAAAGCGGCATCGGATTAGCCCGCCTGCATGAAATAACGCAGGGTTGGTTCGACAAAATGTGGATTTTCCCAGCTCGCATACTGACGGCGAATTTGCCGTTCCAATGCTGTGGGATCGTTTGTGGCACTTTGCACACGCTGCCTGATATCGGCAAAATATGCCAGAACCGCCTTGGGCAATTCAGTCCCCGCAAGGTTGCCGTGACCGGGCACAATCATTTTGGGCGCAAGGCCGATGATATCGCGCAAAACCGTTTCCCAGCGGGCAATGTCGATTTCCTCGGCCTCAATCATGGGCGGAAAGAACGGCACGATTGGAAACATCCGTTCTTCCAGAAGATCCCCGGCAAAGACGATACCGTCATCGGGCAGATAAATGATCTGGTCACCTGGCGTATGTGCCGTACCCCATGTCCGCATTTCAACCATCCGCCCGCCCAGATCAATGCGTGCTTGCGCCCCGTCATAAGTCTCATGTGGCCTTGTCAGAACCACATCATCCAGAAGATGAGCCTGCTCGGGCGGTAAAACACCGTTACGAAAACCGTTCAGAAGTATATCGCCACGTTGCGTAAGATGATCGCGTTGGGCACTGTTGTAATATATTCGCGCATCAGAACGGAAAACCTGCGCACCAAAACCATGTTCGGGATGGGCATGAGTCACCGTCAGAATGATCTTTCGCCCCGACGCCAAGCGCCGGACCACATCCAGAACATTCTCGGCACTTTCAATGCCAAGCCCGCAATCAACCACAAGTACACTATCACGCCCGACAATGATCCCTACATTGGGCACCAACGTTATACGCTTGTCCGGCAGAATGAAAACACCGGGGGCAATTTCGGACGGAAACCGGGCATCGACAACCGGCACCGGGTGCGATGAGACAGGCGGCTCTACACTTTCACCGGCTTCCTGTGCGAAGACCGGCAAACTTGGCAACATGCCCGCCACACCAGCGAACAACGAAAGTTTGAACAATTGCCGTCGGTCCATAGAGGCAAGATCGAACGAGGGGAATTTTTCCATTGCGGTCACCTTTGCGAACAGTGGTCCTGGCGCCGAGGCGCCGGGGACATTTACACAATGGATAAAGTTTGAAATCGGGAACCATCCCGCTCAAATAGATAATCGATATATGGCCCCATCTACCATATCGATATCGAAATCACCTCTTCCCCGCGACACGGCCTTACGCTAAAACCCGCTGATGGACAGACCGATTTATATGACCCCCGAGGGACTCGCAGCCCTTCGCTCAGAACTTGATCATCTTTGGAAAAAGGAACGGCCCGAAACCGTTGCCGTGGTTTCATGGGCGGCGGGCAATGGCGACCGGTCGGAAAATGGCGATTACATCTATGGCAAGAAACGCCTGCGCGAAATTGATCGCCGGGTGCGCTATCTGCGCAAACGGATTGAGGATGCGGTGGTTGTCGATCCTCGCGAACAACCCGATCACAGCCGGGTCTTCTTTGGCGCCACGGTCACCTATGTGAATGCACGTGACGAAGAAGTCATCATCCACATCGTTGGCGAGGACGAGGCCGAAAGCCTTAAGGGTAAAATAAGCTGGATCTCCCCCGTCGCCCGCGCCCTGATGAAAGCCGGTGTCGGTGATGTGGTGACGCTACGCACGCCAGCGGGCGAGGACGAGCTTGAAGTCCTGAAAGTCAGCTACCCCACCGGGTAACCGTTCGGTTCTGTGACCGCAATTTCATATCCGTCCGGATCACGGACAAAAAACTGATGTGTGCCGTCTTCAAGCTCCGTCACCGGCTCCGGCTTGAACCCGGCATCGTTCAGCGCGTCAAACATACCCGCAACATCATCACATTCCAGATACCAGACCAGCCCGGCAAAGGAAGGCCGCATCCGGCGTTCTTCATGCGAAACCCCGCCATGTGCCGCCAACATCAAACGGATTTTGGTATCCCTGTCACCTGCTTCCAGCATCGCCCAGACCGGCTCGTCATCCAGATCGGATAATGTTCGTGCCACCACCTCGAACCCCAGAAAACGGTAGAACCCGAAACTGCGGTCAATCTCGGCAACATTCAAAAGTGGTGTGGCGATTGTGATCATCATGATCCTGTTAAACGCAAAATCACGGCACGATTATGCCCGCCTGCGCCACAGGCGTATAGCCCTGCCGCATGCAACAAGGCCGTATCCTTACATCCGGCTTTTGACCCGCCTGGTCGGTTCGGCCTGCAACGGATCGTCGGGCCAGTAATGTTTGGGGTAACGTCCCTTCATCTCGGCCTTCACTTGCGCATAGGACCCGTTCCAGAACCCCACCAGATCAGATGTGACCTGAAGCGGTCTTTGCGCCGGTGACAGCAGATGCAACGTCACCGCCACCTTGCCCCCTGCGATTTTGGGTGTTTCGGTGGCCCCGAACATTTCCTGCAACCGAACCGGAAGTCCGGGTGTTTCGCCGCTATAATCAATGCGAATATGCGATCCTGTCGGCACGGTCCAATGGGTTGGGGCCTGCCGATCAAGCTCCTGCCGCTTGTTCCAGTCAATGCCTGATACCAGTGCCTCGGTCAGATGGATCTGCTTAAGCTGGCTGCGCTTATTGATCCCGCCAAGATATGGCATCAGCCAATCCTCAAGCGATCCCAAAAGCGCATCATCGCTCATATCGGGCCAGTTTTCCGGATCGACCCGATGCAAGAATGCAATCCGTTCACGCAATCCTTCGGCTGATTTGTCCCACGGCAGGCAATGCAGACCAAGACGACGAATGCCTTCGATCATCGCGGTTGTAATCGCATCCGGTCCAGCCTCGTCACGGGTGGCTTTTTCATCCAGCACCAGCGCGCCAATGCGCCGTTGCCAGCGGGCCTGCACCGCATCGCTTTGCGCATCCCAGAAGACCTCTGTCCCCTCGGAAATCTGATCGGCAAAATGGGTTTCAAGACTTGTGCGCGACAAAGGTGCGGCAAGGTAAATCCGTGCCTCGCGTGCCTGCCCATCAAGCTCCGCCACCGCAATATAGGGGTCGTTCGCCAACCCGTCATCGTTGGCCAACACACCGCCACGCCCACCCGACAGGCGATATCGCGCATCCGTGCCCTTGCGCCGTTCGCCAATCCGGTCGGGATAAGCAAAGGCCAGAAGCAACCCAACCTGATCCGCATAATCCACCGGGCCGACCGAAATGTGGCTTTCCCCTTTAGCGGCCTCTTTCTTCGCGGCCTCCGCAAGTCGGCGCGAAAGCTGCCTTGCGGCTTCCGTGATCATTTTCGGGGCCTTGCGGGACAAAATCGCTTCGACCCGAAGCCGTAAATCCGCGCCGCGACCGCGCATGAAATCCCGATCCGACAAGAGTGCTGCCAGCGCACAGGCAACCTCGCCCAGTCCAAGGCGCGCGCCACGCAACATCATATGCGCCAACCGCGGATGCACTGGCAATCCGGCCATCGCTGTTCCCATTGGCGTGATCCGGTTAGCATTGTCAATCGCCTCAAGCCGCAGTAACACATCACGTGCCTGTTCGATCTTTGCCCCGTCGGGCTGATCCAGCCACGGCAGGCTTGCCGGATCAGGCACCCCCCAGCGCGCGAGTTCCAGCGTCAGCGACGCCAGATCGGCATCGGCAATTTCGGGCGCGGTAAATGGCGGGCGCGCGCGATGCTCGGCCTCCGCCCACAGGCGATAACACACGCCTGGCTCCAATCGTCCGGCACGACCGCGACGTTGTTCGGCACTAGCCTGCGATGATTTGACCGTCACCAGCCGCGTCATGCCCGATGCCGGGTCAAATCTTGGCAAACGCTGCAATCCGCAATCGACCACCACCCGAATGCCATCAATCGTTAATGACGTTTCGGCAATCGCAGTCGCCAGCACCACCTTGCGCATCCCGTCGGGTGCTGGCTCAATCGCAATGTCCTGTGCCCTGGTTTCCATCGCACCATAAAGCGGCGCAATGATCACCGATGGATCAAGCCCGTCTTTCAACGCCGCCTCAACCCGTGTGATTTCGCCCTGCCCCGGCAGGAAGGCCAGGATTGATCCGCTTTCTTCCGTTAGCGCGGTTCGGATCGCCGCTGTCATTTCCCGGTCAATCCACGCATCAGGCCGGATCGGAATATATTTTGTCTCAACCGGAAAGGCACGGCCCTTGCTGGTGATCACCGGGCAGCCACCCATAAGGGCCGCAATCGGGTCGCCATCAAGGGTGGCCGACATCACGACAATGCGCAAATCATCGCGAAGGGCGCCCTGCGTTTCTAGTGCCAATGCCAATCCCAGATCGGCATCGAGCGACCGTTCGTGAAATTCATCAAAAATCACACAGCCAATGCCTGACAGCTCCGGGTCATCCTGGATCAGGCGCACCAGAATACCTTCGGTCACGACCTCGATCCGGGTTCGGGCGGAAACCTTGCTGTCAAACCGCACGCGATAACCGACCGTCTCGCCAACGCCTTCGCCCATCAACTGCGCCATCCGGCGCGCCGCCGCCCGCGCGGCAAGCCGCCGGGGTTCCAGCATCACGATCTTCTGATCATTGCGCCATGCACTTTCCAGTAACGCCAACGGCACCTTCGTGGTTTTCCCGGCTCCCGGCGGGGCCTGCAAAACCGCATTGGTACCGGTTTCCAGCGCGGCACAAAGGTCGTGCAGAACGGCATCAATCGGAAGGATGGGAAAGGCTTT
>CBIHMD010000111.1:0-7564 GCA_966210655.1 uncultured Thalassospira sp. | reverse complement strand
GACCTATTGTGTATTTTGTGCTGGATTCTTGCAAAACCGGCGCGTATATAAAAGCCAACCCGCAACATAAAACCCTTTTAGAGGGCAACTATGACAGAAAAGATGCTGAAGTTTGTTCATCTTGAACAAAAATATCCGCACAAGAGAGAAGCATCCGAGCGTCGCACGGACTTCGATGAGATTTACGAAGGTTTCGAGACAGAGGCTGCGGCTGATCAGTCTGCGCGCTGCTCGCAATGTGGTGTGCCGTTCTGTCAGGCCCATTGTCCTTTGTACAATAATATCCCGGACTGGCTGCGCCTGACGACCGAAGGTCGCATGGAAGAAGCCTATGCCATTTCGGCGGCAACCAACAATATGCCCGAAGTGACGGGCCGTATCTGCCCGCAGGACCGCCTGTGCGAAGGCAATTGCGTGATCGAACAGTCAACGCACGGTGCCGTCACGATTGGTTCGGTCGAGAAATACATTACCGATACCGCCTTTGCGAATGGCTGGGTCAAGGCACCCAAACCGACGCAGGAAAACGGCATGTCGGTCGGGATCATCGGTGGTGGTCCGGGTGGTATGGCGGCGGCCGAGCAGCTGCGCCTTAAAGGGTATGAAGTCCATATCTATGACCGCTATGACCGCATGGGCGGGCTTCTGGTTTATGGTATTCCGGGCTTCAAGCTTGAAAAACATATCGTTGAACGCCGGGTCAAGCTGCTTGAAGAAGGCGGTGTCGTCATGCACACCGAATTCGAGGTTGGCCGTGACGCGACGCTTGATGAACTGCGCCGCAAACATGACAGCGTTCTGATCGCTACGGGTGTTTACAAGTCCCGCGATCTGAAGCTGCCGGGTGTTGGTCTTGGCAATATCTATCCGGCCCTTGAGTATCTGACCACGTCGAACCGCATCGGTCTTGGCGATACGGTTGCAGCCTATGACGATGGCACGCTGAACGCCAAAGACAAAAACGTCGTCGTTATTGGTGGTGGCGATACGGCAATGGACTGTGTCCGTACCGCAATTCGCCAAGGTGCGAAGTCGGTCAAATGTCTTTATCGCCGTGACCGCGCGAACATGCCGGGTTCACAGCGCGAAGTGGCCAATGCCGAGGAAGAAGGCGTTGAATTTGTCTGGCTGACCAACCCGGAAGCCTTTGTTGGCGACGACAAGGTTACCGGTGTGCGTGCGGTCAAGATGCGCCTTGGCGCACCGGATGCCGGTGGCCGCCAGAGCCCGGAACTGATCGAAGGTTCGAACTACACCATGGATGCCGACATGGTCATCCTGGCACTTGGTTTCGAGCCGGAAGACCTGCCGACCCTGTTTGAGGCACCGGAACTGGGTGTGTCGCGCTGGGGCACGGTTAAAATCGATTTCCGCTCGATGATGACCAATCTGGATGGCGTTTTTGCCGCCGGTGATATTGCGCGCGGTGCGTCGCTGGTGGTTTGGGCCATCCGTGACGGTCGCGATGCGGCTGACCGGATCGATGAATATCTGCTGGCGCGCAAAGAAGCTGCTGCTTAAGCCCGCTGCCGCATTAGGAGAGAGAGTTATGAACAAGATTATTCATGACCGTGGCGCGCAAGAGATCGCCCGTTTTGAAAAAAATGCCGAGCATCTGTCGGCGAACGGCATGTATGACCCGGCTGAAGAACATGCCAACTGTGGCGTGGGTCTTGTCGGGGCGATTGATGGCAAGCCGCGTCGTGAGGTGGTTGAAGCCGGTATCGAGGCGCTTAAGGCCATCTGGCACCGCGGTGCGGTGGATGCCGACGGCAAAACCGGCGACGGTGCGGGCATTCACCTGCAAATCCCGCAGGATTTCTTCAAGGCATATCTGAAGGTCATCAACCAGGAAGCCCCGGAAAGCCTGATTGCGGTTGGTCAGGTGTTCCTGCCACGTATCGACATGTCGGCACAGGAACGTTGCCGGGCGATTGTTGAAACCGAAATCCTGAAACAGGGTTACGGCATTCTTGGCTGGCGTCAGGTTCCGGTCGATGTTTCGGTTGTTGGTGAAAAAGCCAACCAGACGCGGCCTGAAATCGAACAGGTTCTGATCGGTGCGCGTGATGACGTCGATGAAGACCAGTTCGAGGTTGATCTTTACACCATCCGTCGTCGTGTCGAGAAAGCGGTCCTGTCCGAAGCGATCAAGGATTTCTATATCTGTTCGATGTCGTGTCGTTCGATCATCTACAAGGGCATGTTCCTTGCCGAGCAGGTCGACATTTTCTATCCCGATTTGCGCGACGAGCGGTTCGTTTCGAACTTCTGCGTCTATCATCAGCGTTATTCGACCAACACCTTCCCGAGCTGGCCGTTGGCACAGCCGTTCCGTGTTCTGGCCCATAACGGCGAGATCAACACGCTGCGCGGTAACGTCAACTGGATGAAAAGCCACGAAGCCCGCATGGCGCACGAGGCCTTTTCCGACACCATCGAAGACCTGAAACCGGTTATTCAGCCGGGTTCATCGGACTCGGCCGCCCTTGATGCCGTGTTTGAACTGATGGTGCGTGCCGGTCGTGACCTGCCGATGGTGAAAACCATGATGGTGCCCGAAGCATGGTCGAAAAAGGCATCGACGCCGGACAGCTATAAAAACCTTTATGCCTATTGCAACGCGGTTATGGAACCGTGGGACGGCCCGGCGGCACTGGCAGCTTATGGCGGCAAGTGGCTGATGGGTGGTACGGACCGTAACGGTCTTCGTCCGCTGCGTTATGCGGTCACCGGCAATGGTCTTCTGATTGCCGGTTCCGAAGCGGGCATGGTGCATATCGATGAGGAAAGCTGCCTTGAAAAAGGTCGGCTTGGCCCGGGACAGATGATTGCCATCAACCTTGAGGAAGGCAAGCTGTACCATGACAGCGAGCTTAAGGATAAGCTGGCGAACCGTCGTGACTGGTCGAAATGGGTTGGTCGCACCAAGGTGCTTGATGACCTGATTTCACCGGAACATACCGAACCGGCGCGCCTTGGCAAGGAAGCGCTTCTGCGTCTGCAAAAGGCGATGGGTCTTACGCACGAAGACCTTGAACTGATCCTGCATCCGATGGGTGAGGACGGTAAGGAAGCCATTGGCTCGATGGGGGATGACACCCCGCTTGCGATCCTGTCGGATCGGTATCGCGGTTTGCATCATTTCTTCCGCCAGAACTTCTCGCAGGTGACCAACCCGCCGATTGACTCTTTGCGCGAAGCCCGCGTCATGAGCCTGAAAACGCGCCTTGGCAACCTTGGCAACATCCTTGACGAGGATGAAAGCCAGTGCGACCTGCTTCAGCTTGAAAGCCCGGTTCTGACCAATGCCGAATATGACGCGATGCGCGGTTATATGGGTGAAACAGCGGTCGAAATCGATACCACGTTTGACATCAATGGTGGTGCGTCGGCACTGCGCGATGCGATTACCCGCATCCAGCGCGAAGCCGAAGAAGCCGTTCGTGGTGGCGCGCTTCATATCATCCTGACCGATGAAGGCATCACGACAGAGCGTGCTGCAATTCCGATGGTTCTGGCAACGGGTGGTGTGCACAGCTATCTCGTGAAAACGTCGCTGCGTACCTATATCTCGCTTAACGTGCGTTCGGCGGAATGCATGGATGTGCATTACTTTGCCGTTCTGATCGGTGTCGGTGCAACGACTGTGAACGCTTATCTGGCGCAGGAAGGTCTTCTGGACCGTTATGCGCGCGGGTTGTTCCCGAATGTTGGCAGCACGGCGGAAGTCATGCAGCGTTTCAAGGCGGCGATTGATGCCGGCTTGCTCAAGATCATGTCCAAGATGGGCATTTCGATCATCAGTTCCTATCGCGGTGGCTATAACTTTGAAAGTATTGGTCTGTCGCGGTCGTTGGTGGCGGAATTCTTCCCGGGAATGCCGTCGCGTATTTCGGGTATTGGTCTTCAGGGTATCCAGCGCCGTTGCATCGCCCAGCACAAGGAAGCGTTTAACGGCAATGTCGTGACCCTTCCGGTGGGGGGTCTTTACAAGTATCGCCGTTCGGGTGAACGCCATGTCTGGACCGGTCCGCTGATCCATACGTTGCAGTCGTCTGTCACCACGGGTTCGTACAATACCTTCCGCAAGTTTTCGGAAGGGCTTCGTTCGCGTGAACCGCTTCATCTTCGCGATCTGCTTGATTTCCGTTCCGACCGTAAACCGGTTCGTCAGGAACAGGTTGAAAGCATCACCGAAATCCGCAAACGGTTCGTAACGCCGGGCATGTCCCACGGTGCGCTTTCGACCGAGGCGCACGAGGCGCTTGCGATTGCGATGAACCGCATCGGTGCAAAATCGAACTCGGGCGAGGGCGGTGAATCGCGTGAACGTTTCCGTCCGCGTTCGAACGGGGACAATGCGCGTTCGTCCATCAAGCAGGTGGCATCAGGTCGTTTCGGTGTGACCGCTGAATATCTGAACAACTGCGAAGAAATCCAGATCAAGGTCGCCCAGGGTGCAAAACCGGGTGAAGGTGGTCAGCTTCCGGGCTTTAAGGTTACGGTTGAAATCGCACAACTGCGTCACGCGACGCCGGGTGTGACCCTGATTTCGCCCCCGCCGCACCACGATATTTATTCGATCGAAGATCTGGCACAGCTGATCTATGACCTGAAACAGATCAACCCGCGTTGCCGCGTCTGCGTCAAGCTGGTGTCGCGTTCGGGCGTGGGCACGATTGCGGCTGGTGTGGCAAAAGCAAAGGCCGACGTCATCCTGATTTCGGGGTATGACGGTGGTACCGGTGCCAGCCCGCAGACCTCGATCAAATATGCCGGTATTCCGTGGGAAATGGGCCTTTCGGAAGTCAATCAGGTTCTGACGCTGAACAATCTGCGTAGCAAGATCAAACTGCGCGTCGATGGTGGTTTCAAGACCGGCCGTGACGTTGTGATCGGTGCGATGCTGGGTGCCGAGGAATTCGGTATCGGCACCGCATCCCTGATCGCGCTTGGCTGCATCATGGTGCGTCAGTGCCATTCGAATACCTGTCCGGTTGGCGTTTGTACCCAGGACCCGGCATTGCGTGCCAAGTTCGTCGGGACGGCAGACAAGCTGGTCAACCTGTTCACCTTCATGGCCGAAGAGGTCAAGGATGTTCTGGCCGAGCTTGGCTATGACAACCTGCAGGACATCATCGGTCGTTCGGACCTGTTGCAGCAGGTGCATCGCGGTGCCAAGGACCTTGTTGACCTTGATCTGAACCCGCTGCTGGCACAGGCCGATGCCGGTGATCACAAACGTTACTGCACGACGGTTGGGCGCAACGAAGTGCCTGATACGCTTGACGCCCAGATGATCAAGGATGCGCGCGCATTGCTTGAAGACGGCGAAAAGATGCAACTGCAATACAATATCCAGAACACGCAGCGCGCGATCGGTACGCGTATCTCGTCGCTGATCACGCAGAAATATGGCATGACCGGCCTGAAACCGGGCCACCTGCATGTGCGTTTGCGCGGTTCTGCCGGTCAGTCACTGGGCGCGTTTGCGGTTCAGGGTCTGAAAATCGAAGTTCAGGGCGATGCCAACGACTATGTCGGCAAGGGTCTTTCGGGCGGTACCATCGTGCTGCGCCCGCGGCCTTCCAGCCCGCTCAAGACCAACGAAAACACGATTATTGGCAACACCATCCTTTATGGTGCGACGGCCGGTAAGCTGTTTGCCGCCGGTCAGGCCGGGGAACGTTTCTGCGTTCGTAACTCGGGTGCGACGGTTGTGGTCGAAGGATGTGGTTCGAACGGTTGTGAATACATGACCGGCGGTACGGCCGTGATCCTTGGCTCGGTTGGCGAGAACTTTGGTGCCGGCATGACCGGTGGCATGGCATTCATTTATGATGTCGAGGGCACCTTTGGTGATGTCGTCAATGATGGTTCCATCCTGTACCAGCGTATTGAAACCCAGCATTGGGACGAAGTCTGTCGTTCGCTGATTGAAGAGCATGTTGCAGAAACCGATAGTGGTTTTGCGCGCACCATTCTTGACAATTGGGATCGCGAACGCGGCAATTTCTGGCAGATCGTGCCGAAAGAAATCGTCGACAAGCTGGAAAACCCCATTCGCTCGATGAGCGAAAACCAGGCAACTGCGTGAACCCTTTTTCACGCTTTTGCGCAAGCTCCCTTGTCCACACACCCGGACAAACAAACTGGCCCCGTACTTTGTACGGGGCTTCTTTTTTTGCCAGCCGGGGATGTTTGCGGGGTGGCGCTTTCGCCGGGGGCCATTGATACTTATGTCAAAGCGAACATCCCAGCCAATCTGACAGGTGGTTCATGACCGTTACCGACATCGCCACACGGACCTATAACCACAATTTCAAGCTTGATCCGATTATCCGCAGTCTTCTGGATACGGATTTTTACAAGCTTCTGATGTTGCAGGCGATCTGGCAGGAACATCCGGACGTGGACGTTACCTTTTCGCTGATCAATCGCAGCCGACATATAAAGCTTGGTGATATCATCGATGAAGGTGAACTACGCGCACAGCTTGACCATGCGCGAAGCCTGCGCTTTACCCGCCAGGAACTGATCTGGCTGGCCGGGGCGACATTTTACGGGCGCAGCCATATGTTCAAACCGGAATTCATCAGCTGGCTGGGTAATTTCCAATTGCCGGAATATGAATTGCGCAAGATTGACGGGCAGTTTGAACTGCATTTTTCAGGGCCATGGACGCATAGCTCGATGTGGGAAACACCGGCCCTTGCGATCATTACCGAATTAAGGTCGCGTGCGGTGTTGCGCAATCGCGGGCGGTTTGAACTTGATGTGCTGTATGCGCGTGCCAAGGCCAAGCTTTGGGAAAAGGTCGAACGGCTTCGCGATTTGCCTGATCTGGTTCTTGCGGATTTCGGCACCCGGCGGCGGCATGGCTTTTTATGGCAGCGCTGGTGTGTCGAAGCCCTGAAAGAGGGGATTGGCAGCCGGTTTATCGGTACGTCAAATGTGTTTCTGGCGATGACGGCCGATATCGAGGCGATTGGCACCAACGCCCACGAATTGCCGATGGTCGAAGCGGCAATTTCCAAGGATGATGCCGAACTTGCCGCGTCGCCTTATCGCGTGCTTGAGCAATGGCGCCAGCATTACAGCGGCAATCTTCTGATCGCGTTGCCCGACACATATGGAACGGCGGCGTTTCTTAAAGGTGCGCCGGACTGGGTGGCAGACTGGACCGGTTTTCGTCCCGATAGTGCGCCGCCGATTGAAGGTGGTGAGCAGATCATCCGATGGTGGGAAGAACACGGCAAGGACCCGCGCGAGAAGCTGCTGGTCTTTTCCGACAATCTCGACATTGACGCGATCATCGAAACCTATCTGCATTTCCATGGCCGGGTCCGCATGAGCTTTGGCTGGGGCACGAACCTGACCAATGATTTTCGCGGTTGTGATCCGGCAGGCGAACAGGGGCTTGAACCGATGTCGCTGGTGTGCAAGGTGACAAGTGCCAACGGGCAACCCGCGGTCAAGCTTTCAGACAATCCAGAAAAGATTTCGGGCGATCCAGAGCAGGTTGAACGCTACATCCGGGTTTTTGGAAATCCTGTATAAC
>CBIHMD010000110.1:0-7581 GCA_966210655.1 uncultured Thalassospira sp. | reverse complement strand
TTTTAATCTTGGCTTTCATTTCGCGGGCCGCGTCGCGTGCCTCAGACAAGCCAACGTCAGGAAAGCCCCCCAAACCTATGTCACGGCGCTTCGCACCAACAACCGTCCTAAGAATCCATGATTTCGACCCCGTTGCCGTTTCGG
The DNA here is from genome assembly GCA_966210655.1 of uncultured Thalassospira sp. Lineage (GTDB taxonomy): Bacteria > Pseudomonadota > Alphaproteobacteria > Rhodospirillales > Thalassospiraceae > Thalassospira. The sequence continues at coordinate 7,437 of CBIHMD010000110.1, read as the reverse complement.
ACACAGGCGGACGACACTGCAACAACAGGCCAGATACGCCACCGACCGCATGGTATCTGGGTTTCCCATCGTCGCCCCACGTCAACCGTCGAACGGCTGCGGCACTCAGTTCGGGCGCTTTTTTCGGCATTGCTGCATTCCTATGTTGGCAAGCATCAAGGTATCGCTTTTTTTCTCTGCCACACTTTAATAACTGCTATATTACCCAACATAAGAAATACCATTGCGTGCAACATGATGCAACAGCATAAGACAATGTATTTTTGATTATTGTTGTTTTACAGATACTTATGATACGTCACAAGACAACTTAAGACAGCAGTTAGCCAGACCTCCTCTCTGCCACTTTACGGCCCGCGGGGCCCAGTTCGTCCAAAGCTGCAAACACTTCCCTTCTTCGATATAAAATATGAAACTGCGCCACAACTTTTGTGTGTCGTGTTTCTTCTTGCCCGCTAAACTGCAAGGCAGGACACACATCAGATACTCAAATCATCACAGGGACGTGGCAAAACATGGCAGCAATTGAAGGCGGTTTTTTGCATACGGCGGTTCTTTTTCTTGGTGCGGCCGTGATCGCAGTCCCGATCTTTAAAAAACTGCGTCTGGGTTCTGTGCTGGGTTATCTGTGTGCCGGGGCCTTGATCGGGCCGTTTGGCCTTGCCCTGATTGCAGAACCGGAAGAGGTCCTGCATTTCGCCGAATTTGGCGTTGTTCTTCTGCTGTTTATTATCGGTCTTGAATTACGTCCCCAACGCCTGTGGGCGATGAAAGGCGAGATTTTCGGGCTGGGTCTGGCGCAGGTCGCCATTACAGCCACCCTTCTCCATGCCGCACTGATTGCTTTTGACTGGCCATGGCAACAGGCCATGATTGCTGCCCTTGCCTTGTCGCTATCCTCAACCGCGTTTGCCCTTCAAATCCTTGAAGAAAAGGGCACACTCAATAGTGACCATGGCAACACAGCCTTTTCAATCCTGCTGTTTCAGGATCTTGCCATTGTGCCGCTGATCGCGCTTGTCGCGTGGCTCAGCCCGATAAGTGACGGCGGCGAAGCCGGTACCGACTGGATTTATATCGCCAAAACCATCGGCGCGATCGCACTGGTTATCGGGGCAGGCAAATATCTGCTTAATCCGTTTTTCCGCATCATCGCACTAACCCGTGCACAGGAAATCTTCACGTCTGCCGCACTGTTGCTGGTGATTGGTGCTGCCCTGCTGATGCAGGCTGTTGGACTTTCAATGGCACTTGGTGCGTTTCTGGTCGGTGTGATGCTGGCCGATTCCGAATATCGCCACCAACTTGAAACCGATATCGAGCCCTTCCGTGGCATCCTGCTGGGTCTGTTTTTCATCGCGGTCGGCATGTCGGTCAACTGGCCGCTGGTCGCCGATAATATCGGAATTGTTCTGGCGTCGGTTGCGGGGCTGATGGCAATCAAGGGGATCGTGGTTTATGGCCTGTGCCGGGTTTTTGGCAAATGCCACGCCACCGCATGGCGGGCCGCGGTCACCATCCCGCAAGGCGGCGAATTTGCCTTTGTCCTGTTTAGCATGGCGGCATCGCTTGCCGTCATCAGCACCACACGTGCCAACCTTCTGACTGCCATCGTCACCCTTTCGATGGCCGCCACCCCGCTTGTCGGTGCGATTGCCGAAAAACTGTCTGCCAAACTGCGCAAGGATGACCAGCCGGATGTCGATGGCATCGAAATGGCCGAACTACAATCGGTGATCATTGTCGGCTTTGGCCGTTTCGGACAGGTCATTTCACGCGTTATGGCCGCACGCGGCATTAATGCCACCGCAATCGACAACGATCCGAAACGCATCCAGATGGCCAGCCTTTATGGCAACAAGGTCTATTTCGGTGATGTCCGGCGAAGCGATGTTCTTGCCACCGCCGGAGCGGCGAATGCCGATCTGATCTGTCTGTGTATCAATGACCGTGATGCGACCAGACAGGCCGCCAAATATATCAGCGAACTGTTTCCCAAGCCAAAATTGCTGGTGCGTGTCTATGACCGCAACCATGCGCTTGATCTGATGGAACTCGGCCTTGGCGTCGAACAGCTTTATCGCGAAACCTTTGATGCGGGTGTTTCCATGGCGCGGAGCGGGCTTTCCATGCTTGCAACCGAACGTGATGTCATTGATCAGATTGATGACGCGTTTCGCCATCGCGATATCGAGATGTTGCATGCTCAAATGGCCGAAGGCCGCATTGCTGGCATGGCCAAGGTTCATGACAGTTATCAGCTTGATCGCAACGATGCGCGCACCAACAAGGACGACCCTGTAGTATCGCGATTGTAATAGCCGAACCTGTTACCCTTGGGCAAAAGCCCGAAGCTTGTCGCGCATCACAAGAACCGAATGCTCGTCGGTGTAATCTTCCAGGCGGTCCAACTCGACCCATGCCAGATCATCGGATTCATCGGTGATCTTTAGCGGATCGCGCATATCGGCCTCGAACAGGAACCGCATGTCATAATGCAGATGCGCCGGACCCTTGGCGTTTTCGGGAATTTCGTGGATATCGATATCAAATATCGCTGATGACAAAGGCCGTATCCACGAAAGCCCGCTTTCCTCATAGGCCTCGCGCTGGGCGACAAACAACACATCGCGCACCCCGTCGCAATGCCCGCCAAGCTGAAGCCAGCGTTTAAGCTTCTGGTGATGGGTCAGCACCACATGACTGCGCGTTGCATTCACGACAAAGGCCGATCCCGTGACATGCGAGGTCACCGGATCATTGTCAAACGCCTTGGGCTCGCGCGCGATAAAGTCACTGATCCGTCGGTGATTTTCCTGATCCCGATCCGAGTGCGCGACAAAGCTGGCAAGGTTGATCTGCATGATGTTCCGGTGTTTTGAATTGACGTTTTGCCGACCCTAACCGACACCATCACGGCAGAACAATCGAAAATCCGCAAACCCGCTGATCCGCGCCACTGTTACCGGGCAATCCTTGTCACCGCCTCATAAGTTGCCGTTTGCCCATCGGTCAGTTCGATAATCTCCCGGCGAATTTGTGGTATTTCGATCAATTCGGTCAGAAACTGTGCAACATTGCCACGCTTGACCGTGCCATAAGGGATGGCAAGTCCGGCATTTACCTGCCCGTCCTGATCTTCATGCAATAATGTTCCAGGCCGCAGGATCACCCAATCGGCATCAGACGCCGCAACAACGGCATCGGCACGCTTCTTCTCGGTCATGTAATGTTCAAACCGCGGATTGGGGTCTTTGCCGCGCCCGGCTTCAGGGAACGCGGAAACAAGATAAAGCCGCGAAACTCCCTCCTGCTTCATCGCGGCCAGCACATAACCCGGCCCGTCGCCGTCAATCCGCGTGGTCCGGTCAAGGCCGCTTCCCGCCGCCCCGGATGAAAAGACAACAATGTCATGCCCGCGAACCAAGGGAGCGAGTGTTTCCGCCGTCAGTTCCATCAAATCACCGAGAACCGGTGTAATCCCGGCATTCCGAAGGTTATCGGCCTGTTCGGGTTTGCGGTGCAGCCCCGTAACCTGATGCCCGTTCGCCAGCAAAAGCGGTGCCAGACGATGCCCGATACCACCCGTGACGCCGATAATGAAAATGCGTGCCATATCCTGTCTCTATCCTTCCCATCCGAAATCGAACTTACCTGAAAACTAGTTCGCACCCCCTTGATGTCAACAAAGCCCGGGGTCACCGCACGGCATGCAGATCGGCACAAAATTGCCACAAGAAATTTTGGAACGTTTTGAAATCGCAGCCGTTGGTCGGAGTGTAACGCTCGACACGAGTTCAACGAAAGGAGAGACGTTATGCCTGCGATTGATACCGCAAAGATTCTTATCCTCGCCACTGACGGCTATGAACGGTCAGAACTGCGCGTTCCGCTTGATAAGCTGTCGACCCATGGGGCCGATGTCAAAATCGCATCGCCCAAATCATCCCCGATTAAAAGCTGGGATAAAAAAGACTGGGGCGACACGGTTGAGGTGGATGTCGAAGTGAAAAATGTCGATATCGACGACTATGACGCGCTGGTCATCCCCGGCGGGCAGATCAACCCTGATATCCTGCGCAATGACGAAGCATCCGTAAGTTTAGTACGCGAATTCGTCGCATCCGGGAAACCGGTTGCAGCAATTTGCCACGGCCCGTGGCTTCTGGTCGAAGCCGGTGCCCTTCGTGGCCGTGCGGCAACGTCATACAGTTCGATCAAAACCGATTTGCTGAATGCTGGTGCGGTCTGGCGCGATGAGCCGGTGGTCTGCGATCAGGCGATCATCACATCGCGCACGCCTAATGATCTGGATGCCTTTGTTTCCAAGATTGTCGAGGAAGTCAGCGAAGGTAAACATAGTCGTCGCGCGGCATAGCCGATCAAACCCCCGCCTGATTAACAAAACGCCCCGGTTTTCCCGGGGCGTTTTTATCAAAAGGCGTCAGAAAACCACGCTTGGCAACCATTGCGCCAAAGACGGCCATAGCCAGATCACAAAAATGCCAAACACCTGAAGTGCGATAAACGGCACCACACCAGCATAAATCTGCCCGGTGGTGATTTCAGGTGGTGCCGCACTGCGCAGATAAAACAGCGAAAAACCGAATGGCGGAGTCAGGAACGATGTCTGCAGGTTGATCGCAATGAGGATCGCAAGCCATACCGGATCATGGCCCATCATGATCAGCCCAGGTGCGATCAACGGCAGCAGGATCACCGTGATTTCCACGAAATCAAGGAAGAAGCCCAGAACGAAAATCACCGCCATGCAGAAAAATAGTGCCCCCATCGGGCCACCGGGCATGGATTCAAGGATTTCCGCAACATGATCTTCCCCACCCAGCCCAATAAACACCAGCGAAAACATACTGGCGGTCAGGATGGTGGCAAAGATCATCGCCGTTACGGTCATCGTCGATGTCAGTGCGGATTTCAGAACATCCGCCTTCCATGCCTGCTTCAGGCAGGCGGCAATGGCGACAACGCCGATGATCGTCAGCACGACATAACCCGCACCAAGGACGTAATCGAGCCCGTCCAGATCGTTGCGCTGGAACCGGACCGGTGCAATCCCGGCCATGACCGCAAGGACAAGAAGGGCCGCAGTCCCCGCCAGCACCAGATTGCGACTGGCCCCCTGCCGGATACCCGCCATCAGGATTGCGCCAATCGCGCCGACCGATGCGGCCTCCGTCGGGGTCGCGATCCCACCAAGGATCGCACCAAGAACTGCGATAATCAGCAAAACCGGCGGCAGGATCGCCCGGATCACCTCGCCCATATCCGGGCGGCCATCGTCACTTTTTACCGGCGGCATATCATTTGGCCGGAAAAAACCGCGCAACAGGATATAGGCAATATAAATCACCACCAGCGTCAGACCGGGGATCAGGGCCCCTGCAAAAATCTGCCCGACCGAAATGGTTTCGATGGTGAACTTACCCTGTTCATACTGTGCCTGCTGATAGGCCGATGACATGACATCCGACAGAATGATAAGAAGCGTAGACGGCGGAATGATCTGCCCCAACGTACCCGCCGTACACACAAGCCCCGATGCCATTTTCGGGTTATATCCGGTGCGCAACATGGTCGGCAGGGCAATCATGCCCATGGCAATCACGGTCGCACCAACAATCCCCGTTGATGCCGCCAGTAATGCGCCCACCAGCACCACCGAAATACCAAGACCACCGCGCAACTGGCCAAACAACCGGCCCATGGTATGCAGCAGATCTTCGGCAATGCGTGATCGTTCCAGCACCACGCCCATCAGAACGAATAGCGGAATGGCAATCAGCACGTCATTGGTCAGAACGCCAAACACCCGCTGGCCAAGGGCGCCCATCAACGCAATATTCATCGCGTCCGTCGCCCAGCCGATAAAGGCAAAAATCACCGCCACGCCGGCAATGGAAAACGACACCGGGAAACCCAGCAAAATGCAGCCCATCAGGACCGCAAACATCAATAGATCAAGATATTCCATCAGGCGGCACGCCCCCGCAGAATGATAATTTGCCGCAGAAGACAGGCAACCGACTGAAGAATCAAAAGAATACAAAAGGCCGGGATCAGGGATTTAAGCAACCAGACGGCAGGAATACCCCCTACCGAAATCGCCCCTTCCAGCATCGAAACGGAATTCACCACCGAAGGCCATGACCAATACAGCAACGTTGCCATCGACGGGATCGCCAGCTCGACATAGCCAAAGGCATCAATCCTGGCCTTGGTCGTTTCATGCGCCGCGGCATAGAAAATATCGACCCGCACATGTCGGTCGACCAGAAGCGTATAACCGGCACCCAGCATGAAAAGCCCAGAATGCAGGTAAAGGACGCTTTCGTTTAACGCGATCGAACTGAATCCGAAAACATAGCGCAGCAAAACCACGGCAAACTGCAAAAGAACCATCAGAAGTGCGAACCACCGCACGGTCATTCCGGTCCACTGGTTCACCTGATCCAGTGCATCAGCAAGGCGTTGCATGAAATCCCCCGCGAAACAACAAAACCGGCGCGAGCAAACCCGCACCGGTCGTCAGTTCTATCAGAAGCCAAGGACCTTGGCGCGCGCATTCATCTGACCATTATCGGCATAGGTCATGTACCCGCCAATAAGATCACGATAGGCAACAAAGCTTTCGGCTGTTTTGCGTGTCAGCGCGTCATCGCTTTCACGAAGCTCGCCAATCACCTCGGCCGCTGCCTTGCCCATTGCTTCGATCACATCATCGGGCAACATGCGCACCTGAACTTCCTGCTCGGCAACAAGCTGCTTCAAGGCCATCGCATGCTTTGTCTCGTACTCGGTCCAGACCTCGTTATAAAGGCTGTCACAGGCAAATTTGACCACGGCCTTAAGGTCGTCGGGAAGGTCAGCATATGCCTTGGCATTCACCGCACATTCCTCGGCCGAGGATGGCTCGCCCACACCGGGCCAATAGTAATTCTTGGCAACCTGATAGAAGCCAAGCGCACTGTCGGACCACGGGCCGATGAACTCGCCCGCGTCAAGCGCACCAGACTGCAATGCTTGGAACATATCACGCCCGCCCATGGCCTGAACCGCCATGCCAAGCTTTGCACACATTTCCGATGCAAGACCGGTGGTACGGAATTTAAGCCCCTTAAGGTCTTCGACCGATTTGATTTCATTGCGGAACCAGCCGGCCCACTGCGGGCCGGAGTTCCCGCAAAGGAACGGTTTCAGGCCGAACTGGCCATAAATCTCGTCATAAAGTTCCTGACCGCCACCATGGGTCAGCCAGCCAACCTGCTCGTCTGCACGCAGACCAAACGGCTGCGAGCCGAACAGAAGAATGCCCTTGGATTTCGATCCCCAATAGGCCGGAACCGCGTGATAAATGTCCGCAGTCCCTTCGGCAACGGTTTCGCCGTCAGCGATGTTACTTTCCTTGTCGATGATCAG
>CBIHMD010000109.1:0-7604 GCA_966210655.1 uncultured Thalassospira sp. | reverse complement strand
TTGGGAAAAAGTCTCTGTTCACTCATTTCGCCCTCCTGCTGATCTGCCTGTCTCCCATCAACACCCCCGAAAAAGCGTGCAAATCTCCCCTTTTGCGCATCATCGACTGCGCAAAACCGCCAATTGCCGGATATGTAAAGATTGCCAACGTGATACGTGCAAAACCCGGCTTACATGCCGTTTTCCGCCATTCTGTCCGCATCAAAGCTATTTCCGGATGCACTTCCGGTGTTGATCCACAAGCTATAATCCCTTTTTGTTCTCATTGTAAAGGATTAATTTCCTATTCACTCAATGCCCGCAAAAACACTCGACTTGCCGGGCCACGGATGAATAATGGGGATCGCATTTTCAGCAATCAGACAAGAGACTCCCATGAGCTGGGCCAGCATCAAAATGACGCAACAGGAAGCAATGGGAACATCGACCGACTTTGTCGATGCGTTTGAAAAACTGTTCATTTCCGCCCGAAAACCGCGCGACGCTGCCCTTTTCTGCTCGCGCGAACTCGGGCCGGATGATGCGTTTTTCCTCTCCCCCGGCGCGCAGAAAATTGCCGCCTCCCTGCTCGCACTCCGCCCGGCCACGAAATGCAAGGCCCCGTCGAAAAAGGATGTGATCCTGCTGGCGGGCCATGATGACGGGATTGCACTTCTGCGCTAATCGCGCGCTCTTCTTGCCCCGTTTCATCACAAAACCGCTTCTGAACTGTCTTCATGGATGCCCGACCGCGAATGTCCGACCGGGCAATTTTCCATCACCGGCCATGCGTTCCACTGCATGCCGATCCACTGACAGTCAGGAGTCTCCCATGGCAAATCCCCCGTCCCCGCGTTACGAGCTTTACAAGGATAAAAAAGGCGAATGGCGCTGGACCTATATCGCGCGCAACGGCCTTAAAATCGCCATGAGCAGCGAGGGCTACAAAGCCAAAGCCGACTGCACCCACAGCATCGATCTGCTGAAAGCATCCAAGGATGTCCCGGTGCATGACGCCACGGCTTAAGGCACCTTTCCGAAACACAAAACCCCGGCGCAATTCGGCCCGGGTTTTGTGTTTCTTCCGCAGTCCGCAGACCGCCCGTTTACGGCAGGTTTTCCTTGACCACGACCTGCATGGTAAGGTCCGCCACCCCCTGCATCGGGGCCGCACCATTGCGGATATTGTCAAATATTTTCAAGGTGTTCTGCACGATGATATCGGGGCTTTGGGTGATCACGACATCCATGATGTCCTCAAGCAGGAATTTGCGCGTGTCCGCCGTCAATCCATGGCCGATGAAAACGATATCGCGCCCCCGGTCGCTTTCACGAAGCGCACGTGCAATCCCGTCCGATGACCCGCCGACATTGTAAATCCCGATCAGGTCGGGATATTCCGCCAGAAGCGATACGGTATGGTGGTGATTTTCCGCACGGTTGTCATGGCCTTCGCGCGCGGCAATCACCGAAATCCCCGGAAAACCCTCATCCATCAGGCCAAGGAACCCCATTTCGCGTTCCTCATGCGCCCGATATGTCCGGCTGGCGGTAATCAGCGCCACCCTGCCGCCTGATTGCCGGGTCAACCGGCCCAGCAAATACCCCGCCGTCCGCCCGACCGCCCGGTTATCAAGCCCGACATAGGCCGAACGGCGCACCCCGGCAATATCGGATACCAGCGTCACCACATGCTTGCCCTGGGCCTGCAGGTCCGAAACCGTTTCACGCACCAGCGGATGATCAATCGCCATAAACGCAATGCCATCGGCGGTTTTGCCATGCTGGCGCATGGCATCCGACAGCAGCTTGGGATTGAAACTGTCGATGAAAAAGCACCGCGCACGGATGTTATAGCCCGATGGCTGTTCGGCCGCAGCCTTGATGGTTTCACCCAAAAGGCCCAGATACGGGTTGGTGCCAGCCGGCAAAAGGAAAACCACCTTCATCGGGCGCGGGCGCAACGTTGCCTGCATGTCCGATTCGGGCAGATAACCAAGCTCGGCGGCGGCGGATAATACCCGTTTTGCCGTCATTTCGCGCACACCGGGGCGTTTATTCAAAACGCGGTCAACCGTTGCCGGCGAAACCCCTGAAAGTGCTGCAATATCCTTGATTACCGGGCCTGTCGCCTTTGGCATTCTTCCCTCAAAACCATCAAAAAACATCAATTAATGATGTTTGATGAGGGATAAACTTTCACCTACCATCATTTTATTCAAGGGAAAAACAACAATAGCCCTTCATATTCGGCCATAACGGCCTGCGGACCATCTCGGGAGGAAACAATGGTCATTCACGGAAAATTCCGTCATTTCGTCGCATCCGTTGCGACGGTCGCCACCTGCAGCCTGTTTGCCCTTGGCGCACAGGCGCAGGAATACGAACTCAATTACGGTCACATTAATTCCCCGACCAGCATCACCGGCCTTCAGGCCGACTGGCTGGCCGAAGAAATCGCCAAAAACACCAATGGCGCGGTCAAGATCGACGTTTATCCGTCATCCCAGCTTGGCAAGATTCAGGAACTGGCCGAAGGCGTTTCGACCGGCGCGATTGGGCTGTCGCATAACACCGCGGGCGCGTTAAGCTCGCTGTATGAAGATTTCGGTGTGCTTGATACGCCCTATCTTTATCGCGACTATGATCACCTGATGAATGTTGTCGATATTCATTCTCCCGTCATGGAAGAACTGAATAAAGGCCTGATCGAAAACACCAATATGCGCGTGCTTTATGCGTTTTATTTCGGCACCCGTCAGTTGACCGCCGACCGTCCGGTTAAAACCCCGGCCGATCTTTCCGGTGTCAAAATCCGTGCCATTCCGTCACCGGTTTACCTGACCGCGGTCGAAGGCCTTGGCGCGGCCCCGGTTCCGGTTGACTGGTCCGAAGTTCCGACCGCCCTTGCCACCGGCATCGTTCAGGGCCAGGAAAACCCGGTCAACGTGGTGCTGGATCACAAACTTTATGACGTCCAGTCGCACATGATGCTGACCGGCCATATTTCGGCTGCCGAAATCGTCGTGATCAACGAGGACATCTGGCAGGGCTTCCCGGACGACATCAAGGCAGGCATTGAAAAAGCCGCCGAAACCGTCCGCCAGAAAGCATCGAAAATGATCCTTGATCAGGAAGCCGAAGAACTTCAGGCGCTTAAGGATGCCGGCATGACCGTGATCGGCCCGGATGACGGGCTTGACGTTGCGGCCTTCAGAAGCGGCGTTGAAAAACTCGTCCATGAACGCTTCGACGAGAAATACGGTGCCTATTATGAAAAGATTGCTGCTGTAAAGTAATCGTGTTTCGGGCGGTCCGGCCCTGATTATTCTGGCCGGACCGCCCCGGACTTCTCCCCTTTTTTCCTGTTTTCTGTTTCTTGTCCGGGGTTTGTCATGCCGAACCGGAATTCTCCGATCTATCGGGGGCTCGACCATATCTGTCGGGTTCTGACACTGCTTGCCATGCTGATGCTGGCATTGATGACGGTGCTGGTGGTCGGTCAGGTGATCCTGCGCAATTTCTTTGATCTTGGCCTGCCATGGGCGGATGAATTATCGCGCGTTTCCAATGTTGCGCTGGTGTTTTTCGTCGCCCCGGCCCTGCTGCTCCATAACCGCCATATCGCGATTGACCTGCTCTATAGCGCGCTTCGTCCGCGCGGCAAGTCAATCCTGCGCGCAGCCAATTACATCCTGATTACCGCCTTTTCCGGCGTGTTCCTGTTTGCGCTTTACAAGTTTCTTTTGCGCGCGGGCAAATTTTCAACGCCGTCGATGGGGTTGTCCAACCTTGTGGTTTATGCCCCGGCGGTGATTGCCGTCGTCTTGCTGGTGGCAATTGCGATCTATCGCCTTGTCACCGACAGCGAACCCGCCGCCCATCATGAAGAAGCCGACGACGAAGATAACGACGACAACGACGCTATCGATAACGCCGCCACGATTGCCGTATCCCGCGAGGAACCCCGCCCATGATGAGCGCGACCCTTCTTGTCCTGTTTCTGGTTCTGATGCTGATCCGGCTGCCGATTGCCATCTGCCTTGGCCTGTCTTCGGCCGTTGTCATGATCCTGTTTAACCTGCCGATGACGGTATTGGCGCAACGCACGGTCAATGCGCTGGATTCAACGCCGCTTCTGGCCGTGCCACTGTTCATTTTCGCAGCAAGTCTGCTCAGCACGTCCGGTGTCACCAACCATCTGTTTGAACTGGTCCGCATGATGGTCGGCTGGATCCGGGGCGGCACCGCACAGGTAAGCGTCCTGGTCAGCCTGATCTTTTCCGGTGTTTCCGGTGCGGCCCTTGCCGATATCGGCGCCCTTGGCTCGATCCAGATCAAGATGATGCGCAAACAGGGTTACAGTGCCGAATTTGCATCGGGCATCACCATGGCAGCCGCCACCATCGGCCCGATTTTCCCGCCCAGTATTCCGATCATCATCTTTGCCTCTGTTACCAATATATCGGCGGTTCAATTGCTGATTGCCGGGATCGTGCCAGCGGTTCTGATCACGGTTCTTCTGATGTTGCAGGTCGGCGTGATGGCCCGGATTTACAAACTGCCGCGTGACGAAGTCAAATTTGACTGGGCTGCGTTTGGCCGCAAATTCGTGATCTCCCTGCCTGCCCTTGCCGCCCCGGTTCTTTTGATCGGCGGTCTTATTTCGGGCTATTTCGGCCCGACCGAAGTCGCCGGGGTGCCGGTGGCCTATGCGCTGTTTATCGGCAAATTCATCTATCGCGAACTTGATTTCAAACGCATCGTCGGTGCAGCCCGCGATACCGTTGACGCCACCGGCAGCGTGCTGTTTATCGTTGCCACCGCCGCCCTGTTTGCCTGGGTTCTGACCATGGACCGGTTGCCGGTAACGGCCAGTGCGTTTCTGCTCGACCTGTCGGACAATCCGTTGATTTTGCTGTTCATTGTCAATGTATTATTGCTCGTCGTCGGCATGTTCCTGGAATCAATCGCCGCCATCCTGATCATTGCACCGATCATCACCCCGGCGCTTACGGCGGCCGGTGTTGATCCGCTGCAACTTGGCATCGTGTTTGTCCTGAACCTGATGATCGGGCTTCTGACACCGCCCGTCGGCATGAGCCTTTATATGGTCAGCATCATCGCAAAGATGCCGCTGCACCGGGTCATAAGCGGCGCACTGCCTTTCCTGATCCCGTTATTTTTGTCGCTTCTGGCGGTCACCTGCATACCGGCAATATCGACCTGGTTGCCCGGTCTTCTTGGATAAGTGAGGAATTATGAGCAAGTTTTTGGGCGAAATCCGCCAGCTCGGCTATGTCGTGCCCGATATCGAGGCCGCAATGGACTATTGGGCAACCACCATGGGCGTCGGCCCCTGGTACTATAACCCCAAGGTCCCGATCGAAGATTACCGTTACGACGGCAAACCTTATGACGTCCACAATTCCGTCGCCCTCGCCAATTCGGGCTTTGTTCAGGTCGAACTGATCCAGACGCGCAATGATGCACCGTCGATGTATCGCGATTTCCAAAAGGCGGGCCACACCGGGCTTCAGCATGTTGCCTACTGGACGCAGGACTTCGACAATGATCTGGCGCTTATGGAATCTCAGGGCTTCAAGGTCAAAATGAGCGGCACGGTCGGCGAAAATGGCCGCTTTGTCTATTTCGACAAGGAAGACCACCCCGGCACCGTGATCGAACTTTCCGAGGTCGTCGGCCCTAAAGGCCGCCTGTTCAAAACCATTTACGAGGCATCGGTCGGCTGGAACGGCGATGATCCCGTGCGTCCCTTCCCGTCGCTTTCGGAAATCTGAGCCATGGACCTGATCGAAGCCCGTTACCTGATCGAAACCCCGATGGACCCGGCCAAAATCGCCGCCATCATCGCGGGCGAACAAAGCAGCGGCACGTTCGTGCGCGTTGCCGGGGAAACCGACGAGCTGCGCGAACGCTGTGCGGCGCGTGTCCTGTCGGTGACCGAACTGCACGCCGCGACCGAACCCAGCCTGCAAAGTGCCTATTTGCAGGCCAAGGGCATCGGCGGCCCCTATCGCCGGGCCGAAGTCCGGGTCGGTTTCCCGACCGGCAATATCGGGCGGAACCTCGCGACACTGGCATCCACGGTTTCGGGTAATCTTTATGATCTGGGCGAAATCACCGGGTTGAAGTTGCTTGATGTCAAACTGCCCGCATCCTATCGCGATCTCTATGACCGTCCGGTTGCCGGAACCAGTGGAACCCGCTCGCGCATGAAGGTCGACGGTCGTCCGTTCTTTGGCACAATCATCAAGCCAAATGTCGGGCTTCGCACCAACGACATCGCCGATCTGGTCGAACAGCTTTGTGAGGCTGGTGTTGATTTCATCAAGGATGACGAGGTCTGTGCAAACCCGGCATCCGCCCCGCTTGCCGACCGTATTCCGGCCGTCATGGAACGGGTGCGCAAATATCGTGATCGCACCGGGCGCGATGTGATGATTGCCTTTAACATCACCGACGAAACCGATGCGATGCGCCGCCATGCCGACCTGATCGAAGACGAAGGCGGATCATGCGCCATGGTCAGCATGAACTGGGTCGGGCTTTCGGCCATGCAGACCCTTCGCGCATCAACGCCGCTTGTCCTGCACGGGCATCGCAACGGCTTTGGCGCATTGTCGCGCCATCCGCTGCTGGGCATGGCCTTCCCCGCCTATCAGACGCTCTATCGTCTGACCGGGGTGGACCATATGCATGTGCATGGCATGGGTGGCAAATTCTGCGATGACGACGCCGAAGTCACCGAAAGTGCCCGCCTTTGCGGGCAACCGCTTTGTGCCGGTGAAACCGACGATATCGTCCTTCCGGTCTTTTCATCCGGTCAATGGGCGGGCACCGTTCCGGCAACATTTGATGCTGTCGGATCGGCTGATTTCATGTTCCTTGCTGGCGGCGGCATCCTTGCCCATCCGTCGGGGCCGGCCGCAGGTGTACGCAGCCTGCAAGACGCATGGGAAGCCTGCGCATCGGGCCAAAGCCTTGACGCACAGGCCAAAACCAGCCCGGCCCTTGCCGACGCACTGGCCTTTTACGGCAACAAGGCCTGATCGCAATGGCCGATATCGTTTTCTGCGCAGATGATTTCACCGGGGCGTCCGATACGCTGGCAACCTTGGCGCGCGGCGGCAAATCCGCCCGCCTTTATCTAAGCCCGCCGTGCCTTTCGGACCACCCGGAAATCGAAGGCCTCGATGCGATTGGTGTTGCCACCTCGCTTCGTGCCGAAACGGTTGAAAACGGTATCAAACATATGGATGATCTTGTCGCCGGTCTGGGGACGGCAGGCGGCAAAATCCATCATTTCAAGGTCTGTTCGACCTTTGACAGCTCCCCGGAGACCGGCAATATCGCACAGGTGGCAGACCGTTTTGCCAGGGGTGTGAATGCCGGTTGGCAGGCGATTATCGGTGGGCAGCCATCGCTTGGCCGATATTGCCTGTTTGGCAATCTGTTTGCCGCCGCAGGTGATGGCAATATCCACCGCATCGACCGCCATCCGGTGATGCGCAATCATCCGGTAACCCCGATGAAAGAAGCCGACCTTCGCCGCCATCTTGGCGCGCAGGGCTGGCCCAATATTGGCCTGATCGATGTCACCA